>JBCCAJ010000394.1:0-3218 GCA_039814845.1 Pseudomonadota bacterium
ATATATGCGAAATTTGGACATGACGACACTGCGCTCTTTTCTGACTGTCGCCGAACAAGGTGGGGTCACGCGGGCGGCTGCGGTTCTGAATCTGACGCAATCTGCCGTGTCGATGCAGATCAAACGGTTGGAGGAGCTTTTGGATGTAGAGCTGTTTGATCGCTCCAACCGGTCTTTATCAACTACGGCTTCGGGTGAGCTGCTTTTGACATATGCGCGCAAGATTGTGGATCTCAACGACGAGGCCGTTGGCCGGCTGACCGATCAGGTGTTCGAAGGGGAAATCCGGCTGGGTGTGCCCTATGATATCGTCTATCCGGTGGTGCCGCAGGTCATGAAGAGGTTTCATGCGCTTTATCCGCGGGTGAAGGTCCAACTTGTTTCCTCCAGCACTGTGAGGCTTATTCGCTCGCTCAGCCGAGGGGAGGTGGACCTGATCCTGACGACTGAAGAAACGCAGCGCCCTGGCGGGGAGACCCTGGCGGAAATCCCACTCAGATGGTCTGGCGCGCCGGGGGGGCAGGCTTGGAAGAAACGGCCATTGCGACTGGCCTTCTGCACCTTTTGCATTTTCCGTCCCATCGTCGTGCGTCGACTGGATGAGGCGGGGATTGACTGGGAAATGGTTGTGGATTCGGAAGATGACCGTGCGGTGGAGGCGGTGGTGAGTGCCGATCTTGCCGTGGGTGCGTTAATGGCCGACAGCATTCCGCCGCATCTGGAGGCCGTTCAAACGGGTGGTGCCCTGCCTGATCTGGGGGTGCAGAAGGTCAACATGTACGGCGAAAGTAATCGAAAGGACGTGATCTTTACCGACCTGGCGGCCATGTTGCGACAGGGGTTTGCGCCGATCAGTCAGGCGATGGCGGGCTGATTTCGACCACCACCTTGCCGGTGGATTTTCGACTGCGCAGCAATTCAAGCCCCTCAGCCGCGCGCTCCAGCGGGAACGTTTGGCTGATATGGGGTTTGATACGGCCTTCCTCGTAGAGCTGGAAAAGCTTTGAGAGGCTGTCCGTTAAAGCAGTGGGTTTGAATTTCAGATAGCCGCCCCAGTAAAAGCCGATCAGTGAGATGTTTTTCACCAGCAAATGGTTGGCTGGTGCTTGCGGAACCTCTCCGCTGGCGAACCCGATGGTCAGGATGCGGGCCTCCGGCTTGCAGGCGCGCATGGCGGATTTGAACTGATCGCCGCCCACGGGGTCATAGACGACATCCACCCCGCCCAGCGCTTTGCAGACCTCGCGAATATCTTCTGTTTTGGCATCAATCAGGTGGTCGGCGCCTGCGGCTTTGGCCACCTCCAGCTTGTCGGCACCGCGGGCACAGGCAATGACGCGAGCGCCCATGAGCTTGCCGATTTCCACCGCCGTGAGGCCGACGCCCCCTGCCGCGCCCAAAACCAGAAGCGTCTCGCCCGGTTGAAGCCCCGCTTTGTATTCGAGCGCCATGTGGCTGGTGCCGTAGGCGACCATGAAGGCCGCCGCGTCGGTAAAGGGCATGGTGTCCGGCAGGACAACACAACGGTCCGCGGGGAAAAGGCCATGGTCCGCCAACCCGCCGCTTCCTCCGAAAACAGCGATGCGTGTACCGATGGGCAGCTCCGTCACACTGTCGCCTACCGCGGCCACAGTGCCTGCCACTTCCATCCCGAGGGTAAAGGGAACATCAGGTGTGTCCTGGTATTGACCCTTCGACATTAACAAATCTGCGAAGTTCAGGCCGCAAGCTGCGATGTTAACCTTGATTTCATTTTCAGATGGCGGCGGCACAGTCACGTCCTGGAGGGCCGGGGCTTCGTCGAAGCTGGAAACCTGGAATGCGCGCATGGTTTTCCTGTGGTGAAAGAATTTTGCTAAGGTGTTGTTGTTAAATGTCAAAAGCGGAATTTAATGTCAATCGCCGGTGGGTCTGTCCAATTGTCTTTATTTTGAAACGAGAGAATTTGTTCGCATTTCACACCCTTTGATTGTAGAGTGCCGTCGTGGGGCGCGAAGAAAGGCGCGTCAGGCCCTTGTATTGTTTGAATAAAACGTTACGGTGCGCCAACTAATAAGAGTAAGGTTTTCGACCTCTTCCTCGGGTCGTTTGCCCATTGTCACTAACCTGTCGGTAGTCTTTCGCGTGTAGTTTACGGGCGCCGTCGGATGAGGAATTGGGAGAATTTAATATGCCGCATCCAGTAGATGTTCATGTGGGCAAGCGCATTCGACACCGTCGTTGGCTTGCTGGAATGACGCAACAGAATCTTGCGGAAAGCGTTGGTATCAAGTTCCAACAAATCCAGAAATATGAAACCGGTGCAAACCGTGTAAGCGCCTCCAGGCTTTGGGATATCGCCGATGCCCTGGACGTGAATGTCAGCTTTTTCTTCGAAGGGCTGGATCAACAAAGCGATGGACCGGCGGATGCCTCTGGCAGCGCACCTGCGGATATCCTTGGTGATAAAGAGGCGCTGGAACTGATCCGGTCTTACTATTCAATTCCGGAAAATCAGCGGCGCCGCTTGTTTGACCTTGCACGCGTTCTCAGCGACGTGGCCTAGACGGTCTATTTGGTAGGCTGTGGCTTGAAACTGTTCCAGATGAAACGGTAAACCCCTGCGTGATAACGTGGGGGTTTCTTTTATGAGCACAGATGGCATTCCTGAAACGGCCCATGCTTTGGCCGATGCCGCGAGGCGTGCGATCTTGCCGTATTTCAGGGCCGAAGGCCTGATCGCGGAAACCAAAGAGACTCAGCAATTCGACCCTGTGACAGAGGCAGATCGTGCCGCAGAGAGGGCGATGCGGGCGATCCTTCGCGATCAAAGACCCTCGGACGGAATCCTTGGTGAGGAATATGGTGAGACGCAAGGCGACAGCGGACTGACATGGGTTCTGGATCCGATTGACGGAACACGTGGATTTTTGTCAGGCACGCCCACTTGGGGCGTATTGATTGCTGTGTCTGATGACAACGGCCCTATCTACGGTTTGATTGATCAGCCCTATACCGGGGAACGGTTTGAGGGCGGTTTGGGGCGTCATGAGATGGCGGGTCCCTTGGGGCCGCGGGAGCTGCGCGTGCGCGGCGATAGGGCGCTGGATGAAGCGATCCTTTTCTCCACATTTCCGGAGGTTGGCAGTGCGGTTGAAGCGGCCGCGTTTCGGGCAGTGGCGGATCGGGTAAAACTGACGCGCTACGGGATGGATTGTTATGCTTATGCGCTTTTGGCG
>JBCCAJ010000247.1:0-4825 GCA_039814845.1 Pseudomonadota bacterium
AAGCGCCCGCCACCTGGCAGAGGCGCAAACGATCTCGGAACAATTGAGCCTTTCCCAAGATCTTGAACGTCAGCGATTTGACGAACAGAGCAGGGCAATTGGCACGCTGTCTGAGGGTCTGCACGCGCTTTCAAACGGCAGATTGGATGTGCAGTTGACACAGTCTTTGGCGGACGAATACGAACCATTGCGCGAACGTTTTAATCTGGCTGTGAGCCAAATGGAAAAAATGGTGGCCACCATCATCGGGCAAGCCGACCAGATGGGCGGCGTGGTCTCTATCATCCAAAGCGGCACACAGGACCTTTCGGCTCGGACAGAAGAACAGTCTGCGACGCTGATGGAAACAGCATCGTCTCTCGAAACCTTGGTTGTCAGCGTGGATCAAACAGCGGCCCATGCCACTGAGGCCAACACATATGTCGATCAGACCCGACAAAGCGCTGCCAAAAGTGGTGAGGTGCTGGCCCGCACTGTTGAGGCCATGACGCGGATCAAAGGATCCTCTGATCACATCTCTGAAAACCTCTCCGTCATTGATGACATCGCGTTTCAAACCAACCTTCTTGCACTCAATGCCGGGGTTGAGGCTGCCCGCGCGGGCGAGGCCGGCAGGGGGTTTGCCGTCGTTGCATCCGAAGTGCGGGCTCTGGCCCAACGCGCCTCTGAGGCGTCCGAAGAAATCGGCCGCCTCATCGCCGCCAGCCGCGCGCAGGTCAATGAAGGGGTCGATCTGATGGGCCAAACCGAGGAAACGCTAACGCAAATGACCAACCAGTTTGTGACCGTCGCCGAACTGATGGCCAAAATTGGCAGCTCCACTCAGGATCAGACCGGACGCTTGCATGACATCAACCGTTCGGTGGCGGAGCTCGACAATGTGACCCAACAAAACGCGGCCATGGCAGAAGAGACATTTGGCTCCACCATCAACCTGATGGGCGAAACCGAACGGTTAGGGGCGGCCGCGCGCCATTTTTCCTGCGGTCAGAGCAAGGCCGATGCGGCGCCTAAAGCGTCAGCCGCCTGATCGCATCCGGCAGACGCGTGGGTCGGCCCTCCAAGGTCATGCAAACCGCGGTGACATTAGCCGCAAAGACACGCTCAGCGCCGCGAAACACCACCTGCTCCATCACCATCCGCGCTCCCGACACGGATGAAAGCCCAGTGCTTATCTCAAGATCTTCGCCGTAACGCGCAGGCTTGATGAACTCGGCATTGATCTGACGCACGACAAAGACGATGCCGTCCTGCTCGCGCATCGCCAACTGATCCATCCCCATCTGCGCCACCCAATCACTGCGGGCCCGTTCGATGAATTTCAGAAAATTGGCGTGGTAGACAATGCCGCCCATATCGGTGTCTTCGTAATAGACGCGGACTGAAAACCTGTGATCCATAGACGCGTTCTAGCCTCTGGGCGCAAAATGGGAAAGACAGCGCGCGCCTTTGGAACGCTCAGCAATGCCGCGCCAAATGAGCACATTGTCCGCCGGTTTGGCTGCGCCACCGCGAAACCTGTGGTAACAAACGCGCGCGAGGCGCCGAAAAACGGGCGCAAAACAAGGGACACGAGAACAAAATGCTTTCTGAATTCAAAGACTTCATTGCCCGTGGCAATGTCATGGACATGGCCGTGGGCATCATCATCGGCGCGGCCTTCACCGCGATCGTCGGCTCACTTGTGGCCGATCTGGTCAACCCGATCATCAGCCTCTTCATGGGCGGGCTGGATTTTTCCGGGCTCTTCGTTTTGCTGGGTGATGGTGAATATTCCTCCATCGAAGGCGCGGAAGAGGCCGGTGCCGCCGTCTTCGCCTATGGCCGCTTCATCATGGCCGTGATCAACTTTCTGATCATTGCGTGGGTTGTGTTCATGCTGGTCAAAGCCGTGAACCGGATGAAACCCGCCGAGGAAGAGGCCGAAGAAGCCCCCGCCGAAGATCCCGGCCCCACCGAGATCGAACTGCTGATGGAAATCCGCGACGCTCTCAAAAAATAAATCCAAAAGGGCCCCCGCGCGGGGCCCTTTTTTTAATTGGGGCGGATGCGTGCGGCCAGACGCAAGGCATGGGACGGATCGCGCGCCACCGAAGGCATCACCGGATCATAGCCTGCCCGGATCACCGCCGCGATATCAGGACGCAGGATAATCCGATCCCCACCCGGCACCTGCGCCAAGGCCGACGCGTGGTTGAACGCCACATCGGACCACAACACGATGGTCTGCACCACCTGGCTCAGCGCCAGGGTCTCCGCCGGGATTTTCGACAATTCTTCATCCATGCGCAAAAAGACAAACGCGGCCTTGATCGCATCCGCCTCATCAAATCGGAAAAACCGGTATTGATTGGCCCCCACCTCTTTCAGCCGCGGCAACAACCCCGGCAAGTCAGGCACCAGACGGTCCAAGTCCGGAACGGCGAGCAATTCATCCCAGTCCCGAAAGAAAAAGAACATGAGGTTCACGCCCAATTCGGGATCGGTCTCGGCCATCTGATGGCCCGCCAGATCGGCGACCGCCTCCACCGCGCCCTTGATCACGGAAAGTGTCTTGTCATCGACGCCAAACACCACGGGCACAATGGGCCGCCCCCAGCGGGCGAAAAGATATTCGCCGTTCTCGCGCGTAAAAAGCGCCTCAATCTGCTCAGCTGACACGGTCTCACTCATGCGCTGGCACGTATCACGCTGAGACGCAGAGGCAAGCCGTTCTTCGCTCCCTGATGGGCGCGCCTCGTTCTTGCAGCATCTCAGTTGTTCTTCTTGCTGAAAATATCCCCGCCGGAGGCAAGAAATCAAGACTCGAACAAGTCGCTCTGCCCAGGGGATATGGGCGCGGCGATCCCCAAATGCGCCCAAGCCCGCGCGGCCAGCATCCGCCCGCGCGGCGTGCGCTGGATCAGCCCCTGTTGCAACAGATAAGGCTCAATCACCTCTTCCAGCGCATCACGGCTTTCGCTCAGCGCCGCCGCCAGCGTCTCAATCCCCACAGGTCCGCCCTGATAGGCCTCTGCGATGAGGCGCAAATACCGCCGATCCGCGCCATCAAGGCCCAGCCCATCAACCCCCAGCCGCGTCAGCGCGTCATCGGCCAGCGCGCGGATGATCTGTCCGTCACCTTCAACGACGGCAAAATCCACGACACGCCGCAACAGCCGCCCGGCAATGCGTGGCGTACCCCGCGACCGGCGCGCAATCTCTCTTGCGCCTTGCGTGTCCGTCGGAATGTTCAAAAGCGCGGCATTGCGCGTGACAATCTCATGCAGCTCATCTTCGGTGTAGAACTGCAACCGCGTCGGGATCCCGAACCGGTCGCGCAGGGGCGTCGTCAACAGCCCCAGACGCGTCGTCGCACCCACCAGCGTGAAGGGCTGCAATTCGATCCGCACCGTGCGCGCCGCAGGCCCTTCGCCGATCACCAGATCCAGCTCAAAGTCTTCCATCGCCGGGTAAAGCACCTCTTCCACGGCGGGGTTGAGACGGTGAATTTCGTCGATGAACAGAACGTCATTGGCCTCAAGATTGGTCAGGATCGCCGCAAGATCGCCCGCCTTGGCAAGCACGGGGCCCGACGTCATGCGAAACCCCACGCCCAACTCTTTCGACATGATCTGCGCCAGCGTCGTCTTGCCCAATCCGGGAGGGCCGTGAAACAGCGTGTGATCCATCGCCTCACCGCGCTGTCGGGCCGACGCAATGAACACGCGCAGGTTTGCCTTGGCCTCGGATTGCCCGATGAACGCATCAAGCGCTTGCGGACGCAAAGACCGGTCATGGTCCTCGGGCAAGGGCTCTGGGCGCAATGTCGGATCGGGCTCACTCATGGCGCAGCCCTAGCCCGAGGGTGCCAGAAGGCGCAAGGCACGACGAATGAGATCGCCCGTATCAGCCTCCGGCGCATCGCCCGAGGCCTGCGCCACCGCGCCTGCCGCCTCACCGGGCGCGTAGCCCAGATTGGTTAGGGCCGAGAGCGCTTCCGCCTGCGCACCGGGTGCGGATACGGGTGCGGGCGCTGGAACCTCCACAGGTTCGATCACATCATCCATCCCAGCATCGGGAGCAGGCATGGGCGCAGGGCCGCCTGCCATGGCCATCACTTGCGGTGCTTTGTCTTTCAATTCATTGACCACGCGCTGCGCCGTCTTCGGCCCGATCCCTTTGGCAGCCTTGACGGAATTCCAATCACCCAGCGCAATCGCCCGGCCCACCCCATCCGGCCCCAGCGCGCCCAGAATGGCCAGCGATGCTTTGGCGCCGACGCCCTGCACGGTCATCAGCAGCCGGTGCCACTCTTTTTCCTGCAACGTGGTGAAGCCGAAAAGCTGCATCAGGTCATCGCGCACCAACAGATCGGTATAAAGCGCCACATGCTCACCGGCGCGCGGCAGCGCCTGCATGGTGCGATCAGAGCAATAAACGAGGTATCCCACCCCGCGCACATCAATCAGCACATGATCATCAGCGCGGTAATCAATCCGCCCGGCCAGCCGCCCGATCATGCGCGCATCTTTCCAAGCGTGGCGGCAACCCGACCATCAATCGTCGTGGCCAGACGCCCGTGATGGGCGTGACAAATTGCAATGGCCAGCGCATCCGCCGCATCCGGCCCCGCCAAATCGACGCCAGGCAACTGTACTTTCACCATATGCGCCACCTGCGTCTTATCGGCATGGCCCACGCCCACGACCGTCTTCTTCACTTTGTTGGGGGCATATTCCCCCACGCTCAACCCGAACTGCGCGGGCACCAGCATCGCAATCCCCCGCGCCTGCCCCAGTTTCAGGGTCGCCACACCATCCTTGTTCACAAATGTCTGCTCTAC
>JBCCAJ010000039.1:0-11500 GCA_039814845.1 Pseudomonadota bacterium
ATCATAGACCTGCAGCATGTAAATCGGCCCGGTCAGCATCAGCAGATTGAAAAATGCACTGAACAGCCCGACGCCCCAGAAAAGCGCGCGGTTCTTGCGCAACGCAGTGCGCAGCTCCGGACGGCCAAGCGGCGTTCCACCACGCATCATGGCCGGGCACGTTTACGGGTCAAAAGGGTCAGCGCTTGCACCATCTCATTATCCTGCTCGGGTCCTTTACCCTAAAATAACAGGCATGGATTGAGAAGTACTTTACCCGCACCCCTTAACGGGTACTGGCTTTCCGTGGGCTTGTGCGATCCAGATCCGGCGTGATCGGAATGTATTCAGAGGCATCACCGGGCGGCAGTTTAAACGGCCCACCCTCCCAATCGGCCTCTTTCCAGGCCTCTTTCGCCTCCTCAATGCGGTCCTTGGACGACGACACGAAGTTCCACCACAGATACCGCTCTTCATTCAGCGTTTCTCCGCCCAATGCCATCAATCGCGCACCCTCCGGCCCGGCAGTGGCAGAAATCCGATCACCGGGGCGGAAAACCATCATCCGACCAGCCTCAAACACCTCTCCAGCGACCTCGATAGACCCTTGGGTGACATAGATCCCGCGATCCTCGTGGTCATCAGGCAGCGGAAAGCGCGCGCCGGGTTCAAGGACCACATCCAGGTAAAAGGTCTCTGACTGCATGGTCACGGGGCTCGCCTCCCCATAGGCCGTACCCAGAATAAGCCGCGCCTGGGCGCCGCCGTCTTCAATGAAGGGGAGTGCAGCTTCTTTGTGATGCTCAAAATCCGGCGCCATGTCTTCGCGATCCTCGGGCAAGGCGATCCAGGTCTGAATGCCAAACAGCTTGTGCCGCGTGGCGCGCGTTTCCTCGGATGTCCGCTCTGAATGGGTCACACCGCGCCCCGCCACCATCCAGTTCACCTCACCAGGGTAAATCATCTGATGGGTGCCCAAACTGTCGCGATGTTCAAATTCGCCTTGATAAAGATAGGTCACAGTGCCCAGCCCGATATGCGGATGGGGCCGCACATCAATGCCGCCATCGGTGATGAACTCCGCCGGGCCCATTTGATCAAAGAAGATGAATGGCCCCACCATCTGCCGCTTGGCGGAAGGCAAGGCGCGCCGCACCTCAAACCCGCCCAAATCCCGCGCGCGGGGGATGATCAGCGTCTCAATGGCATCGGGATTGGCGCTCGGGCAATCTGGCCCGTGGGTCGGATTCCAGCTCATGGATACGGCTCCGGTTGTGTCGTCGCGTCTTGACCCTCAAGCTAGCCCAAAAGCCTGACCAAAAAAACAGCAATGAAAATACATTTTCTATTGCGCTCAGATCAATAATTTGGCGCGTTTCAAAACCACGTCCTTTAGGTATTTTTGACAAGAAAGAAGCCCGAACCTTCGCTTCTTTCTTGGCATAAATACCTCCGCCGGAGGCATCGAATCCAAGAAGGTTTTTAGTCGTCTAGCGAAAAGTCCGGCAAGCTGTCCACGGCCTGTTTCAAGGCCGTCCCCCAACCTTCAGAAATCTCGGTGAAGTAAGGATCATCCGCCTCGAACCGCCGCGACGGGCCGAGCACTATTTCGCCTTCCGCATAGATCTGCAGATCAATCGGTGGCCCCACGGACAGGTTGGCCTTGATTGTGGAATCAAAGCTCAGCAGCATCATTTTCACCGCCGCCTCAAAACTCATTGAACGGTCATAGGCGCGCACCAGAATGGGGCGGCCGTATTTGGTTTCACCGATCTGGAAAAACGGCGTCTCATCGCCTGCCTCTATGAAGTTGCCTTCCGGATAGATCAAAAACAGTCTTGTCACGCTGTCCGCAATCTGGCCGCCCAAGATCAGTGTGCCGTTAAACGAACTGTCCGCACGCTGTCCGCAATCGGCGTGGGTGGAGATCACCTCTCGCAGGGTGGCCGCCACGATATTGGCGACCTCAAACATCGACGGCGCGGTTAGGATCGAAGGCGCGCGGTCCTCAGGCGCCTTAGTGCGTTCTTCCAGCAGGCTCACCACCGCTTGCGTGGTCGCCAGATTGCCCGCGGTCATAAGCGTGATCACCCGCTCGCCCGGCACTTCCCAGGACTGCATCTTGCGGAAGACCGATATGTTATCCAGCCCCGCATTGGTGCGGGTGTCGGACATAAAGACAAGCCCCCGATCCAGGCGCACGCCCACGCAATACGTCATTTCTTGTGCCCCACTGCTTCCTCAGGCTCGTGTTTACTGCTGCGCCACTTTCACCGCAACAGAAAGGGTCTCGCTGGCCCCACCCATGCGCACGCCCCGGATGGGCGCGGCCTCCGCATAGTCCAATCCCGTCGCCACGCGCACATAGCGTTGATCGGGCGATATCCCGTTCGACACATCAAAGCCCACCCAGCCAAGCCCATCTACATGCACCTCCGCCCAGGCATGGGTGGCTTCTTGGTCTTCGCGGTCGTCCATCAAAAGAAAGCCAGAAGCGTAACGCGCCGGGAACCCCATTATACGCGCGCAAGTTAAAAAAACGTGGGTGTGATCCTGGCACACGCCCTTGCCCTCGGCCACCGCATCTTCGGCGGTCCAATCGGGCTGAGAGGCCCCAATCTCATAGGCAATCAGATCTTTGATGATGGCGGACAGGGCATGCAACCGGTCCAGCGGCTCCCCATCCGGCACCTGCGCCACAATCGCCCGCGTGCCGCGCCCTGATTGCGTCAGCGGCGTGGACCGTTCGAAAAGCCACAGCGGCGACGGCCCGGCATGGGGACCCACGACGCCATGGGTGTCAGACATTTCCACCTGACCCTCGCTTACAACCACCAGTTCCTCAACGTTTTCATTGAGGCTGATCAACTCCACCCGGTTGCGGTGAAAATCATCGAATTCCAGTTCTTTCCCCGCGCCCGTCAATCGCGTGGTCCAACTGAGAACGCTTTGCGCGCGGAAGGATTTGGGCGTTTGGCGCAATTGCTGCAACCCGTAGGTCACCGGCGCGTCGAACTTGTATCGCGTGGTATGGGAAATCGTCAGGATCATGAAAAGAACCGATAGTCTTTTTCAATCTGCTGGCCCAGATCATGCAGCGCGGCCACGACATCCTGGATGTATTCATGCAGGCCATAGTCAAAGATCGCCTCCACATCATGGGACATGAACCGCCGGCACAGATCATCGGCCATGGTTTGGACATAGGGGCGATGGTCATAAGCCGAAGACAGATACCCCAGATTATCCCGGATCTTGGAGCAGCAGAAGTTCAAGCTCCGCGGCATGCGTTTGTCGAGGATCAGGAAATGCACGATCCCCGTGGGCGTCACCCTTTGCCCATAGGCCGTCCGAAACCCAGCCGCGCCGCTGACCGACCGCAGGATCGTTTCCCACTGAATATTATCGAGCTGCGATCCCACCGGTGCAGAGGTGGGCAAGAGCACATAGTACTTCGTGTCCAATATCCGCGCCGTATTGTCCGCGCGTTCCAGAAACGTGCCAATGCGTGCGAAATCATAGGCATCGTTGCGCAGCATCGTGCCATGGGTCGCGCCACGCACCAGCGCCGTCCGCTGACGAATAAGGCCAAGAACGCCGGGCAAATCGCGCTCATTCACGCGGCGCTTCAACGCCTCTTTGACATCGATGTAACACCCATTCATCGCGCCCCAGACTTCGGCCGTCAGCGCCGTGCGGACCATGCGGGCGTTTTGACGCGCGGCCTCAATCGCCGACCGCACCGAGGATGGATTGTCCGGATCGCGCAGCATCCAATCAATGGCGCTTTCCTTGGTCACGGCCTCATATTTTTCGGCAAAGGACAGATCCGTGCCGGTTGTCTGCATCACCGGTGTCCATTCATCCGTGGGCGCGCCAGACCGGGTGAGCGCGATGCGTTGGCCTGTCTCAATCAGACGCGCATTGTTTTCCGCCCGCTCAAGGTAGCGGAACATCCAGTAAAGGCCGTTTGCAGTTTTGCCCAGCATCAGTCGTCCAACACCCACGTGTCCTTGGTCCCACCCCCTTGGGAGGAATTGACAACCAGCGATCCCTTTTTCATCGCCACCCGCGTCAGCCCACCGGGGGTGATGCGAATGCCCTCAGGGCTCATCAGAACAAATGGGCGCAAATCCACATGACGCGGGGCGAGCCCCTGTTTGGTGAAAATCGGCACCGTCGACAGCGCAAGCGTCGGCTGCGCGATGTAGTTGGCCGGGCGCGCCTTCAGTTTTTTGCGGAACTCGGCGATCTCTTTTTTGGACGACGCTGGCCCCACCAACATGCCGTACCCGCCCGAGCCATGAACCTCTTTCACCACCAGCTCTTCAAGGTTGTCGAGCACGTATTGAAGCGATGTGGGGTCCGAACAGCGGAAGGTCGGCACATTTTGCAGGATGGCTTTCTCGCCAGTATAAAACTCCACGATATCGGGCATATAGCTATAGATCGCCTTGTCATCAGCGATGCCCGTGCCGGGCGCATTGGCCAAGGTGACACCGCCTGACCGGTACACATCAAAGATGCCCGGCACGCCCAAAGTGCTGTCAGGGCGGAAATTCAGCGGATCGAGGAATTCGTCATCCACCCGGCGGTACAGCACATCAATCGCCTTATAGCCGCGCGTGGTGCGCATGCAGAGCCGCCCATCGACCACACGCAGATCGTGGCCTTCGACCAGTTCCACGCCCATGTTGTTGGCGAGAAAAGAGTGCTCAAAATAGGCCGAGTTATAGATACCCGGTGTCAAAAGCGCGACCGTCGGATCGCCTGAGGTGCCGCTCGGCGCGCATTCGGCCAGCGATTTTTGCAGGCGCAGCGGGTAGTTGGAAACGTTGCGCACCTTTTCCTTGGCGAACAGTTCAGGAAACATCCGCAGCATGGTTTCGCGGTTTTCCAGCATGTAGCTGACACCGCTGGGCGTGCGGGCATTGTCCTCCAGCACGAAAAATTCGTTCTCAGAGGTACGAACCAGATCAATGCCTACGATATGGGTGTAGACCCCGCCGGGCGGCGTGACGCCCATCATCTGGGGCAGGAATGCTTCATTGCCTGAAATCATCTCTCGGGGAACACGGCCCGCCTTAAGGATTTCCTGGCGGTGATAGATGTCATGCAGAAAGGCGTTGATCGCGATGACCCGCTGTTCGATGCCGCGTGACAGTTTCTGCCATTCGCGGCCCGATATGATGCGGGGGACAATGTCGAAGGGGATCAACCGCTCTTCGGCTTCCTTACGCCCGTAGACATTGAAGGTAATCCCGGTGAGGCGAAACACCTCTTCTGCCTCGCGCTGTTTGGCGCGCAAACGGGCGGGGTCCTCTTCGGTGATCCAGTCGTGGAAGGCGGCGTAGGGGTTGCGCGCGTGGTCATCGCCTGCCCACATTTCATCAAAGAATTGGCCTTCACACATATCGTCTAGGATAGACAAAGCGCCCGCAACTGCAACGAATTCGGCGGGCGATGTCGCTAACCCCCCGAATTTCGGTGAAAAATTGGGCAAATACCCCCCGCGGCATCCCGCGAGGGGCGTTGTCTTCAGGCGGCCAGTTCCGGCAAGGTCCGCTCAATCTCGGCGCGCTGCGCTTCATATTGCGCGGGCAGTTTGAGCGCCTGACCCAGGTGGGCGGTATCCTCATCGTGGTCAAAGCCCGGCTCATTGGTGGCGACCTCAAAGAGAACACCGCCGGGGGTGCGGAAATAGATCGCCCAGAAATAGTTGCGATCAATCACCGGCGTGACCTGATAGCCCGTGTGCAGCAGTTGTTCACGCACGCGCAGCTGCGCCTCACGGTCGTCTACGGCAAAGGCGATGTGGTGCACCGATCCAGCCCCTTGCCCAGCCATGGGCGAATGGCCCCCCAGCTCTTCAAGGTCGATCGTATCAGCGGCATTGCCGCCTTCGATCACATACCGGGTCAAATTGCCGTCTGTTTCGCCCCTTTGGTAGCCCATGAATTTCAAAAGCTCGCCCGTCGCGCCCGCGTTATGCAGGCTAAAGCGCGCGCCGTTGAAGCCAAAGACAGTCGCCGTTTCCGGCACGCCCGCACCGGTCCAACCGGTACGGCCACGATCCTCAGTTTCCACCAAAGCAAAGCCATCGCCATCGGGGCCGTCAAAGCTGAGCCGTGTTTCGCCAAACACCGTCTCAATTTTCTGACGGATCAGGCCCTTGTCGGCCAGTTTTGTCTGCCAATAGCCAAGGCTGCCCTTGGGCACGGCAAACTCCGTCACGCCCACCTCACCGATGCCGCGTGTGCCGCGCTTCATGCCCGGGAAAGGGAAATACGTCATCACCGATCCGGGCGTGCCCACTTCATCCCCATAGTAGAGGTGATAGACATCCGGCGCGTCGAAGTTCACGGTCTTCTTAATCCGCCGCATGCATAGCGTATCGGTGAAGAAGGTGTTGTTTTCATTGGCATCTGCGGCCATCGAGGTCACGTGGTGCAGACCTTTGATATCTTTGATCATGTCTCGCTCCTTCGCGAATTGGTTGCGTCAGCGGCAATGTAGTCCCGACCTCAGTTTTCAAAAATGATGGACAAGATGGATATTCTGTTGCGCTTAACGCAACAATCAGGGTTGCCCGTTTGTCATTCCCGGGCGGGGCTTGCAGTGATGCCCCTGCGACCTTGATGCGCCATGTAGCTGATAGAGAACACAAATTTGGATTCTGTTTGTTGGCAAATTGATCAATTTCGCCGTAACGTGCGCACATGAAACGTGAGCACCTGACAGAAGACAAGATCGAAGACCTCATTGCATGCCCCAAATGCGATGCCGTCTACGATGTGGGGTACGTGGACAAAGGCGACCGCGCGCGCTGTGATGTGTGCCACTATCCACTCATTTCGCGCAGGCGCGATGCGGGGCTTTTGATCATCGCCATGTCCTCGGCCGCCTTCGTTCTTGTCATCGCGGCCCTGTTTCTGCCTTTTATCAAAATTCAGCGCCTTGGCTTTCAGAACGAAACCACCATTCTAGATGCCGCCCTGGCCTTTTCCGACGGGCCGATGATCCTGTTGTCGCTCGCCACAGTGGGCCTGATCGTCGGCTTACCTGCGCTGCGGCTAGGTCTGACCATTTACACGATCACCCCCATTGTGTTTGATCGCAAACCCTGGCCCGGCGCGCATCGCGCGTTTTGGCTCAGTGAAAACCTCAAACCCTGGTCGATGATCGAGATTTTCGTGATCGGCACTGCGGTGGCGCTGGTCAAACTGACCGATCTGGCCCGCGTCGAACTGGGCCCGGCCTTCTGGATGTTTGCCGTGCTTGTGATCCTCGTCATCGTCAAAGACACCTTCACCTGCCGCTGGTCGGTCTGGCGGGCGCTGGAACAATGACCGTCAAGCAGAGCATCACCGCCAAAGAGCTGGGCCTCGTGGGCTGCCGCACCTGTGAAAAGGTCTGGCCCATAGGCACCCCGAAATGCGGGCGCTGTGGGGCGAAACTCATCTCACGCGATCACAAAAGCCTGCAACGGGTCTGGGCGTGGTGGTTTGCGGGCATCCTCGCCTATATCCCGGCCAACCTCTATCCGATGCTGATCACCACCACGCTTTTCCGCAATCAGGAAGACACAATCATCGCAGGCGCCATCCAACTGGCGGCCTACGGATCCTGGGGGGTGGCGATCATCATCCTTGTGGCCTCTGTCGTGATCCCCTTGGGAAAATTCTTCGCCATCGCCTACCTCGCGCTCTCGGTGGGGCACAAAACCACCATGACGCCCTTCCAACGCCATGTGATATTCGAAGTGGTGGAATTTATTGGCCGCTGGTCCATGATTGACGTCTTCGTGGTCGCCATCCTGTCATCCCTCGTGCAGCTCAGCGTCGTCGCCTCTATCAATCCCGGCATTGCCGCGCTTGCCTTCGCGCTTTCGGTGATTTTCACCATGCTCTCGGCCAAAGCCTTTGACAGTCGGCTGATCTGGGACAAAGTCTTTGAAGACGAAAAAGAGGCGAAAAAAGAAACACAGGCCGCGACGTGACCGAAGAAATCCCCAAAATTCACACCAAACGGGCGGGCGAGCATAAGTTTCGCGTGGCAAGCGCCGTGTGGCTGGTGCCCATTGCGGCGCTGATTGTGTCCTTCTACGTCGGCTTCACCGCCTATAATGACCGCGGCCCCATCGTGCAGATCGTGTTTGAGGACGCCTCCGGCATTGTGGCCAAAGAGACCAATGTGCGCTTCCGCGACGTGTCTGTGGGCGTAGTGGAAAATGTATCCTTCAACGACGACCTCACCCGCGTTCTGATTGACGTGCGCATCGACAAGAATGTGGCCCCTTTCGTGGACCGCAGCGCCAGTTTCTGGATCGTCCGGCCAGAGATTTCAGCAAGCGGTGTCAGCGGGTTGGAGACGGTGTTTTCCGGGGTTTATATCGAAGGCACCTGGGACAATAACCCCGAAGGCACGGTCAGCGTACTGCCCGGCCTCAAAACCGCGCCTCTGGAAACCGCAAACCGCCAGGGCACCGTCTTTGAACTGCGCACCTTCCGGGAAAAGGGCCTCGCCGACAATGCCCCCATCCTCTTCAAAGGCATCGAAGTGGGCCGCATTGGCCCGGCTGAAATTTCCGGCAACGGGCGGTGGATCTATTCGCAGGCGATCATTTTTGAGCCCCATGACGAACTGGTCTTCACCACCACGCGGTTCTGGGACACGTCCGGGTTCACCTTTTCCATCGGCACCGGCGGGGCAGAAATTGATTTCGCCTCACTGGCCTCTCTGATCGGCGGCGGGGTCACCTTTGACACGCTGGTGTCTGGTGGCGAACCCCTAACCGATGGCATGGTGTTTGACGTCTATGAAAGTCAGGCCGCCGCCCGGCAGGCGATCTTCAGCGATGACGAAGGCGGCACCGTTACCATGTCCATGATCTTTGAAGACAACGCCAGCGGGTTGGCGCGTGACGCGGCTGTGGAATGGCGCGGCGTGCGCATCGGTGAAGTGCTGAGCGTCAATGGCCTGGTGGATGAACAGCTGTTCGGCGATGGCCGCGTGCGCCTTCTGGCAACGGTAGAGATGAAACCCGCGCGCCTTGGTATGGTTGCAGGCAGTGATCCTTGGGCCTTTCTGGCGGATCGCGTGGACGAAGGGCTGCGCGCGCGCCTGGTCAACGCATCCTTTCTTACGGGCGGTCTGAAGATTGAATTGACAGAGGTGGACAACCCCGATGATGCGGTGATCGAACAAGGCTTCCCTTTCCCGATCTTCCCGGTGACGGCCAGCGATCTGCCTGATCTCAGCGGCTCTGCCGCAGGGCTGCTGGATCGCGTCAACAACCTGCCAGTGGAAGAGTTGCTGGGCTCCGCCATTGCGTTCCTCGACAGCGCCACGGGCTTTGTCACCAGCGATGATTTTCAGGAAACGCCGGGCGAATTGCGTGGGCTTTTGTCCGATGCGCGCGGTGTGATCGGGTCCGATGAGGTGCAGGCCCTTCCCGGAGAGCTCAGCGATCTCGTGGCCAACCTGCAAAGCGCCAGCAGCGATCTGAGCGGCCTTCTGAGTGACCTGCGCGAAGCCCGCGCGGTAGAACGTCTGATGGCCGCCGTGGACAGCGCCGGAACCGCCGCCGCCAGCTTTGACACCGCGCTGCAGGGCGTGCCCGCACTCACCGAGCAGGTCACGGAACTTGCGGGCAAAGTGAACGAATTGCCGCTGGAGGAGTTGATCACCCAAGCCGCCGGGCTTGCGGCTGACGCGCGCGGGCTCGTGGCATCAGAGGCGATGCAAAGACTGCCCAGAACCGTGGACGGGGCCATGGACAACCTCGCCGGGATCCTGACACGGGTGACAGAGGCCGACACAGTCGGCGCGCTCAACACCGCCCTGACCGAAGCCGGTCAGGCCGCAGAGGCGATTGAGGCTTCTGTCGCGGGCGTGCCCTCCGTCGTGGCGCGCATTGACAGGATCGCCGCCAATGCGGAGGCCGTGAAGCTGGATCAACTGGCGCTGGAGCTTGAAAGCGTGCTGAACACCGCCTCGCAACTCTTCGGTGACGCCAGTGAGGCGCAATTGCCTGACGCGCTGGCCGGTGCCCTGCGTGAAATGGATGCTGCGCTGAAAGAGCTGCGGCGCGGTGGCGCTGTGGAAAACCTCAATGCCACGATGGCCTCGGCCCAACAGGCCGCAGCCGCCGTGGAAAAAGCCGCCGAAGCTCTGCCCAATGTGCTGGTCCGCGTCCGCGCCACACTGGGTCAGGCACAACGCACTTTGGCTGATTTTGACGCGGATTCGAACTTTGGCCGTGACACCGCCGCCGCCCTGCGCGAAATCCGCCGCGCGGCGGAAGCTTTGGGCGATCTGGCCCGCACCATTGAACGCAATCCAAATTCCCTTATTCTAGGCCGCTGATGATGAGATATTTTTTCATAGTTTTCATGGCCCTCGCGGTCACGGGCTGTTTGCGCAGCGAAACCCTGATCGCCGCGCCCGAGGTGAAGGTGACGGAACGCATCTCCACCTCTTTCCGCAGCATCGAGGTGCTGGAGGTGTCGCTGCCTGACTATGCCACCGGTGATGAAATCGCGTTGGAAAACGACGGCTCGCTCTCTGTGTCCCGCGCGATCTGGGCCGATGATCCGACCCGCGCCGTGACGCTGGGCCTGTCGCGGAACCTGACCGAGATCACAGGTCGTCGCGTCGCGCCAGAGCCATGGCCCTTTGACGAACCCGCCTCCGCCCGCGTGGATGTGCGCGTGGAACAGATGCTGGTCTCAGGGGGCGTGATGCGCATGTCGGGTCAGTTTTTTGTCACCGATTTCGACGGCCGCGGGCGGGACCGGGCGAAGCTCTTTGACCTCACCGTGCCCATGGAAACGGTCAACGCGCAAACGGCGGCTGAAGGCCGCGCAAACCTCGTCGCTGCCCTCGCCAGCAAGATCGCCAAAGACGGCCTCTAAGCCCCCGGCGCGGAATCAAGGCCGTAGGCCGCCGCGCCTTCGCCTGGCCCCACCCAGGGCCTGGCGAAATCTAACCGTAAGTGCACCGCTCAACGATACGGCGGTACGTCACGATAAAGCGCCCTCGCCTGAGGTCTGGATCGCCAGACCGGGGCCAGCCAAAGCCGCTCTGTTATCGTCCCGACTTGCCGTTTCCCCACTTCAATGCTTTGCTGTCACAAAACGGGACAGACCACATGGGCAAAGCAGCAACCTTCACACGACGCGCAGCGCTCCTTCTGGGCGGGGCCGCCCTGGGCTATGGCCTCGGCCGGTCCTGGGCCCCCGGCCTCAGCCAACTCGAAGGCGTCCCTCCCATCGCGCAATCCCAAGGCGAGATCCTCAACGACGCAAGCCAACTCTCCGCCACGCCCATCCACATCCACACCCGCCCCACATCCCACGGCGATGCGCTGATCGAGGCGTTCCGCACAGAACTCAAAGCCGCCCGCGCCGAAAATCGCCCCGTCAACGTCGGCGCCGCCCGCCATTCCATGGGCGGCCAAGCCATCCCCCGCGACGGCCACGCCATCACCGTCGACAACGCCCAAATCGACGTGGACACA
>JBCCAJ010000112.1:0-7545 GCA_039814845.1 Pseudomonadota bacterium
GGGCGGCCCTGGGTTTGCACGGCCTCCTCCATCGCTTCAAACACGCCACGATGGTCAAAAAGGGCGGCGCGGCAGGCCGGAAACGCACCATCGCCAGGCAGGACAATCCGGTCGGCCCGGCGGATCACTTCGGGGTCGGATGTGACCACGACCTCACCCGCACCCACCTCAGAGGCCATGCGCTGAAACGCCTTTTCCGCGGAATGAAGATTGCCGCTTTCGTAGTCAACAATGACCGTGGCCATGACTCTCAGAGCGCCCCTTTGGTCGATGGGATAGCGTCGGATTTTCGCGGATCTGATTCCACCGCTTCGCGCAATGCACGGGCCACGGCTTTGAACGCGGCCTCCGCCATATGGTGGCTGTTGATGCCGTTCAGACCGGTCACGTGCAGCGTGATACCACCATGCGTGCTGAGCGCCTGAAAGAACTCCCGCACCAGTTCCGTGTCAAAACTGCCGATTTTGGGGGTGGGCAGATCCATCTCCCACAGCAGATAAGGCCGGCCCGACAGATCAAGTGCCGTGCGCACCAGCGCGTCGTCCATGGGCAAAAGGCACGACCCATAGCGCCGGATGCCGCGTTTGTCGCCCAAGGCGTCCGTCAATGCCTGACCCAGCGCGATGCCCACATCCTCGACCGAGTGGTGATCATCAATATGGGTGTCACCCTTGCAACGGATGATCATGTCGATCAGCGAATGGCGCGCCAACTGGTCCAGCATGTGGTCGAAAAAGCCGACGCCGGTTTCGTTGTCATAGTTGCCCGCGCCGTCGAGATCGATCTCGACGCTGATCTCAGTCTCTGCGGTTTTGCGCGTGATGGTGGATTTGCGCATGGGTCACGTCCTTCCCTTTGTCGGGTGCCTTATAGGCAGTTGCGCGCCATGCGCCAAGGGTTCAGAACGAACGCGCAGCTTCACACAGATTGATCAGCTTTTTCATCGCCAGATCACGGCCCAAAAACCCAAGGCCGCAATCGGGCGCGGCGATCAAGCGGTCTTCATCCATATGGGCCAATACAGCCTCCATCCGCGCGCGGATTTCATCGACGGGTTCTACCCGGCTGGAGGCAATCGTGACAAAACCGACAATCAGACGGGACGTCTCAAAGAGGTCAAACAAGTCACCAGGATTGTAACGATGAGCATCCTCAATTGAGATGTCATCGACCAAACCATCCACAGCTTTGGCTATTTGAATATACGAACCTTGATCTGCTTTTGGATAATCCACATCATCCAATGCGCAGGGATATCCGCAACACATATGGGCCACGCGGGTCACATCGCTAGGCAGGCCGTGAAAACAACGTGCCAGCGTTTCCATCCCGTAGTCCAGCGCCTCAACCGGCTTACGGGCAAAGATCGGTTCGTCCACTTGAATGTGTTTGCAGCCCGCCTCGGCCAAGGCGCGAACCTGCGTGTTCAACGCATCCGCCAGATCGCGGGCCAGTGCCGAGGGGTCGCCGTAAAACGCGTCTGCGGTCGTGTCTGCAATGGTCATGGGACCGGGCAACGTGATCTTCACAGGCCGGCCCGCGGCAACCTCGGCCACTTGCCAATCACGAACCAAGGTTTGGGTGTCCTCCGCCTGCACCTTGCCGCGAATGGTGGGGAGAAATGTCACGTAGGCATCATTGCGCATCGACCGCTGGGTGAGGTTTTCAAAATCGAAACCGGCGAAGTGGCGGCATTGGTAATGGACATAGTTTTCGCGCCGCACCTCCCCGTCTGTGGGCAAATCTATACCGCAGGCGATCTGGTCGGCGATCACCTGTGCCGTGGCTCGGTCAAAAGCGGCTACATGGTCTTTCATGACGTCCTCGGACCAACCTTGCGTCACCTGAGCGTCATAATCATCAGTGCTGTGATTGACCTGAAACCAATCGGAGATGGGGACGTAATCTGGCTTGGGATAGGCCCCGATACAGGTCGTGGGAATGGGCATGGATCGTCTCCCCTTTCGTCGTCACGCCGCGCTTAGCAAAACACGACCATTCTGTCACCGACCCGTGCGATGCATGGGCCAGGCGCGGAACTCAAAAGGTACACGGCCCTCGATCCGATCCTTTCGAGGCGGCAAGCCGAACCGTGCTCGATAGGCGCGGGAGAAATGTTCGTGACTGGCAAAGCCTGACGCCAACGCAACTTGGGCCAGCGGCATCTCCGTTTGTGTCACCAGCCCCCGCGCACGATCAAGCCGGATGTCTCGATAATAGGCGGCGGGGCTTTTCTTCACGTATTGGCGGAAAAGGCGATCCAACTGGCGTTGCGACACGCGGGCCTCAGCGCACAGGTCAGACACGGCCAAAGGCTGTTCAAGGTTTTGTTCCATCAGCGCAATAGCCCGGCGCACATGGCGCGGCGTCGTGGTGCCAATGGGTTCCAGGAAATCCGTGTTCTGCTGGCTGCCGGGCGGGCGCATGCTTTGATGGAACAAATACCGCGCGCAGGCATTGGCCAGCGCATCGCCATGGGTCCCGCGCAGAACGTTGAGCGCGAAATCCACCGACGCGCTGCCGCCCGCGCAGGTGATGCGATTGCCGTCATAGACAAACAGATCTTCGGTCAGTTCAATATCCGGGTACGTCTCGCCGAAGGCATCGATATGTTCGTAATGCACCGTCGCCCGGCGCCCCGCCAGAAGGCCAGCCTCTGCCAGGATAAAGGCGCCGGTGTCGATCCCCCCCAGCGTTGCCCCTTGCCGCGCCCATCGCCACAGGGCCGCGTGCAGTGACGGCCCGGAATGGGCGTCGGGCGACCAGCTGGAGGAGACAACCACCATATCCCGCCGCGCGTTTGCGATGTCGCTGAGTTGCCCCGTGTCCAACGTAATCCCGTTGGACGCCTGCAACGCTCCGCCCTTTTCCGAGATGAATTCCCACCGAAAAAGCGTTTCCCCGTGCAGGTAATTGGCCACGCGAAACGGGTCGATGAAGCTTGTGGTGGCCGCGAGGTTGAAGTGCGGCACCACCAGCAGAGTGAGATGAAGAGGCGTGGCTTGCGGGTCGGACATGTGGCGAGTTTAGCGCAAAACACGGCCAGTTTGATCAGTTTTTCGCCTCGCCCGCCGGGTGTCAGGCGTATGGCAGGATTTTCGTGCGTTGCGATCCGAGGCGGTCGATTTCAAGCTCAAGCACGTCGCCCGGACGCAAGAAACGCTGCGGGGTTTTGCCCATGCCCACGCCGGGTGGCGTGCCTGTGGCGATCAGATCACCGGGCAGAAGTTCCATGAACTGGCTCATGTAGGAAATGATCTGCGCCACCGGGAAGATCATGTCTGAGGTGGATGAGCTTTGCATCACGTCTCCGTTCAAACGGGTGGAAAGAGACAGGTTCTGTGGGTCACCGATTTCATCCGGCGTAACGAGCCACGGGCCCACGGGGCCAAAGCCAGGCGCGGATTTGCCCTTCGACCACTGCCCTCCATGTTCAAGCTGGAAAGCGCGTTCAGAGATGTCGTTCACAACGCAATAGCCTGCGACGTGGTCCAGCGCTTCATCCTCGCCAACGTAAAGCGCGCGGTGCCCGACAACGATGCCCAACTCCACCTCCCAATCGGCTTTTTGCGACATACGGGGAAGTGTGAGCGGATCATGAGGCCCCGCCAAACACGACGCTGATTTGGAAAAGAGAATGGGTTCTGCTGGCGGGTCCGAATCCAACTCAGCGGCGTGTTCGTTGTAGTTGAGCCCCACGGCGAAGAAGTTGGGCACATGGGACAGGCACGCACCGATGCGGCCGGGTGCCTCCACCGCGGGCAGCGATGCCGGATCAAGATCCCGCAAGGTATCCAACCCCGCAAGGCTGCTTCCGCCCAAATCCGGCAGGTGCGCCGACAGATCACGGACCGTGCCGCCGTCATCCAAAAGCCCGGTTTTTTCCTGACCTTTCGGGCCAAAACGCAAGAGTTTCATGACTGGGTCCTTCTGCCGATGCCCCGATCATATGGCCTAATTTAAAGGGCAGAGGCAAAGGGTTTAATCCTCACCGTGGTCGCGCAGATCGTCGGGCGCGTGCAGAAGCGTTCGATCATATTGTTGCAGATCATCTGTCATCCGCAACCAAGTTAGTGATCTGCCTCAAACCCGATGGGCGTACCACAGGTCGCGCAGACGTGGCGCTGCATGGGCGGCAAACTGCAATAGATCCGGGGTGCGGCCCCAATTCATCGAAAATTGCGCAGAGTCCCGCCAAGCCACGCGACCAAGAGGGCCGCGCAATTGCGGCGCCCATCATCGCAAAGGCAACCACAGGACCCCGTGATGTGGCCCCCGTTTTCCCAATGTGGCTGCCCATACAGGCAACGACCGCTGGCGGCATGGAGCGCCCTTTTTGCCGGATAATGAACTTCAAAACGAGCAGCCTGATCAGTGTGAAAACGAGATATGATTACCCCAGCGAAACGTGCCGTCAGAACACGGCGTGATCGCCCAGATCGACGTATTGATCACCCCGGATCAAGGCATCATAGAAATCAAACAGCTTTTCGGATCCAGTTTCAGGCGTCGCATCCGCCGAATACGCACCCGCAGCTTCATCCCAAACCAACATGGAATGGGTGGCATAATACCGTCCGATACGGGCCAGGTCGGCCTTGTCACGGGCCTTGGCTGAGACTATCCCGACCAGCGACAACAGGCCGATAATCCCGTTCATCATCGCCACCGGCACCCGGCGAAATCGCGGGGGTTCACCCAGCTTCTCAAACAGCGCCTCGCCTTGCTGAAGCGGCGTGATCGCAGGCCCTGGCCCGCCGATGGGCAGCACCGCATTCATCCGGTTTGGCACCGTTAGGCAGCCTGCAAGGAAACGCCCCAGATCATCGTCAGAGATGGGCTTGCATGCGGTCAATTGACCATCGCCAAAGAGCAAGAACGGTTTGCCCGCCTGAACCCGCGCCACCTGACCGGACAGGGATTTGAAAAACGCTGTGGGTCGGACGATGGAATAGGTCAGGCCGCTGTCTTTCAACTTGGCTTCAAACGCTAGTTTTGCCTTTTGAAACGGCAGTTCGGGTTGCTGGACGCAAAGCGCGGACAGCAACACAAACTGCGCAACGCTTGCGTCCTGGGCTGCCCGCAGTACAGCCAGATGGGCGTCGTGATCCACGGCCCAGGCATCGCGCGGCATGCCGCTGCGCGATGCCATGCAAGACACAACCGCATCAAAACCCCTGCCATCGAACGCGGATGCAGGCGCGACCACATCGCCCACGTGCACAACCACGCCCGGGGGCGGTGAAAACGCAGACCCTTCGCGAGAAAAGCAGGTTACGTCATGGCCCGCGTCGATCAAAGCGCGCAAGGTCGCCTGTCCGATGGTGCCGCTCGCGCCAAAGAGAAGCACGCGCATTTTTTGGGGATGATACGTCATTGCGACCCGTTATGAAGCGCCGATCTTTTGGAACCAAATAGAAAATGACCTCAGATGGTAAAACCCGTTGCTCCTTCTCTGCTTTGGGATAGTCTGAACCCAGCGTGCAATAAGCGCGCGAACGACATATTAGGGGCACCTTTCATGACACTGAGATTTCTGATCACATTGGGATGCACGCTGGGCTTGGCCTCGGCCAGTTTGGCACAAGAGGACAGTGCACCCGCGCAAGAGCCCCCGCGCCTGGTGAAGTTGATCAGCGCGTCTGAAATCGGCGGAGGCACGACACGGCGGTTTTTCGGGCGCGTCGTGGCCAAGGAAACGGTCGATCTGGCGTTTCAGGTGGGTGGGCAGATCGTGGAATTTCCGGTGATCGAAGGTGAGCCGTTGCCCAAAGGCAGTCTTGTAGCCGAATTGGATCTGGAACCTTTTGAACTGGCCCTCGAACAGGCCCAACTGGAACAGGATCAGGCCGACAGAACACTGGAAAGGTTGGAAAAACTGGAAGGCAACACCGTCAGCCAGGTGTCGGTCGACGATGCACGTACCAATTCCAATCTGGCCGCTGTGAGTGTCAAGAATGCAGAGCGATCGCTGAGCAATGCCACGTTGAGCGCTCCGTTTGATGCGCTGGTTGCCGTGCGCAATGTGGCCAATTTTACGACGATCAACGCAGGCACGGCCATTGTGCGACTGCATGATATGTCTGAGCTGCGGATGGAAATCGACGTGCCGGAGATCCTGTTTCAACGCGCGGGCGAGGACCCCGATATCGAACTCTTCGCAAAATTCCCCGTTGGTGACACGCTCTATCCCGTGGAGCCGCGGGAATTTAACGCGCAGACCTCAGAGGTGGGGCAAAGTTTTCAGATAACGCTGGGTATGGCACCACCGGTTGGCGTGGTCGTTTTGCCCGGGTCCTCGGTTGAGGTGATCGCCACGCTGAAAGAAGGCGAGGCCTTTGTTGAAATCCCCTACACGGCGATCGTCTTTGATGAGGCGGGCGGCACCGGTGTGATGGTGTTTGAACCCGCAGGTGCAGAGGATGGCACTGTTAAACGCATGGCGATTGAAACCGAGCCCACCAACACGGGCGGCTTGCGCGTGACGTCAGGCCTTGAGGCGGGCGCGGAGATCGTGGCCAGCGGCGGTGCGCTTCTGGAAGACGGCCAAACCGTACGCCGCTTCACCGGCTTCCCGAACTGAGGGCCGCGTCATGAACATCGCCACATTGTCTATTGCCCGGCCGATTTACACTTGGATCGTCATGCTAATCTGCATTTTCGGCGGCTATTGGGGATTCAACAATCTGGGTCGTTTGGAAGACCCGGCCTTCACCATCAAGACGGCGGTTGTGACCACGTTTTACCCCGGTGCCGATGCCATGCAGGTGGCGCGCGAAATTTCTGAGCCGCTGGAATCCGCGATCCAGAAAATGGGCGAAGTGGATGAAATCCGGTCGGTCAACCAGCCTGGATTTTCACAGATATCCGTGGATGTGAAAGACACCTATGGCGGTGATGAACTGCCTGATATCTGGACAAAAATGCGCGACAGGGTAAATGACGTGCGCCTGCCCAGCGGGGCCAATCCGCCGATCATAAACGACACGTTCGGTGATGTGTTCGGCATTTACTATGCCGTGACCGCGCCCGGCTACACCAACAGTGAAGTGTATGAGCTTTCCACCTTCCTGCGCCGCGAATTGCTGACTGTGTCGGGCGTGGCAGACGTCAATATCTCCGGTCTGCGCGATGAGGTGATTTATGTGGAACCCGATCCCGTCGTCAGCACAAACCTCAACATATCGCCAGCGGCCGTTACGCAAGCCATCGCAGACGCAGATTCCGTGGCTGAGGGCGGCACGCTTTACTCCCCTGATGGGCGCGTGCGCATTCAACGTCCTGAGGGCAGCGACTCCGTGTCGGCCATCGCCGGCCTGACCGTCGGTGTGGGTGGTGAGGTGTTAAACCTGTTTGATTTTGCCGCGGTGTCTCGGGGGGAAGAGGCGAACCCAAATCTGATGCTCCGGCACAATGGCGAGGATGCGTTCACGCTTGGCGTCGCTGGGATCAGTTCTGAAAACATCGTCGATGTGGGGCACCGCGTCGATGACAAGCTGGCCGAGATGGCCCACTTGCTGCCCGCTGGCGTAGAGATCACGCCCA
>JBCCAJ010000354.1:0-3688 GCA_039814845.1 Pseudomonadota bacterium
TCGTCGAAGTAATCTTCCACCGGGTGGGCGCGTTTGGGGCCGTGGCCTTCGCTTTCGTTGAAGCGGGGGATTTTCTTCAGGTCGACCTTCTTGGGCGTCTTGATCGCCTTCAGAACGTCGGCCATCCCGTCATTGAAGCTTTCCGTCCAGAAGATCCGGTCATAGCGCCCGCCGTTGACGATGAACGTCGACACATGCCCCGACATGGCGGACCAGTGAATGTCGGGCTCCATAGGCCGGCGCCAGCGGATCGTGTCGCGGGCAAACAGAAGGAAGCGGCGGAAGCTGGCGATCTGGTCAAATTCCTGCTTGCCGTCATCACCGCCGACCTCAACGCCGTATTTCTGCACCAGAAGCGGGACCAGCTTGCCGCGATAGCGCACGCCATTGCGTTGGATGCCGCAGATTTTGTCGAAGAAGCTGGACAGGATACGGGTGTAAGGGTTGCGCACACAGGTGAAGGCGTAGGATTTGTTGCCCGTCACATTGGCCGCGATTGTCTCGTGGCTTTCCTCGCGCGCCCATTTGTGCAGCCCGTCCGTGGCATCATGGATATCGCCATCAAAAAACGCCCCGTGATCGGAAAAATACATGATCTGCCCGATCGTCGAACACGCGCATTTGGGGACCACCCGGTACACCACGCTTTCGCTTTCGGTCATCCATACCCCTGGAAAACCCATCACCTTGCCTCCGAACCTTGCCCGCTCGTATTATTTGGCCAACCTTAACGGTTTGAAAAAACGACGCAAAGGGAGTTTATTCAGCTTCCCTTCACCGCTATCAGTATAAACAAACCGCGCAGGCAAGGGTAGATTGTTTCCGAAATGGCAAAAATTGCGTATATTTTGCTATGCCATAAAGACCCGGATGCGATCATTCAGCAGGCCAGGCGGCTGACGGCCGTGGGCGATTACATGTCGATCCACTTCGATGCCAACGCCGATGCAAGGCTCTATCGCAAGATCAGGGACGCGCTGGAAGACAATCCCAATGTGACCTTTGCCAAGAAACGCTGCAAATGCGGTTGGGGGGAATGGTCTTTGGTACAGGCAACCCTTTACGCGGTAGAGGCGGCTGTGAATGCGTTCCCGCGCGCCACGCATTTTTACATGTTGTCGGGTGATTGCCAGCCGATCAAATCGGCGCATTACGCCCATGAGTATCTTGATGCCGAAGATGTCGACTACATCGAAAGCTATGATTTTTTTGAAAGCGATTGGATCAAGACGGGCATCAAGGAAGAACGGCTGATCTATCGCCACTACTTTAATGAACGCAAAAACAAGGCGCTGTTTTATGCCGCGTTCCAGATGCAGCGGCGACTTGGGGTGAAGCGCGATGTACCGCGTGATTTGCAGATCCAGATCGGAAGCCAATGGTGGTGCCTGCGCCGCCGCACGATAGAATGGATCCTTGATTTCTCCAAGAAACGCCGAGACGTGATGCGGTTCTTCCGCACGACCTGGATTCCCGATGAAACCTTCTTCCAGACGCTCGTGCGACACATGGTGCCGGACGATGAGATCCGCTGTCGTACGCTCACCTTCCTGATGTTCACGGATTACGGCATCCCGGTCACCTTCTACAACGATCACTTCGACCTGCTCAAAAGTCAGGACAGTCTCTTTGCCCGCAAGATCAGCCCTGAGGCCGTGCAGTTGAAGCGCAACCTAGGTGCGCTTTACGCCGATGATGAGGCGGAATTCAAAATCTCAAACGAGGGGCAGAACCTCTTTAAGTTTCTGTCGGGCCGTGGCCGAATCGGACGGCGCTTTTCCAGCCGGTTCTGGGAAACAGAAAGCACGCTGGGCCGGCATCGCGAATTGATGATCGTGGTTTGCAAGAAATGGCATGTGGCCAAGCGGATGCTGGAACAGATCCGCAAGGTCACCAATGTGCCCGCGATTGAGTATCTGTTTAACGAAGAACACACAGCGCTGCCCGACCTGGGCGGGATACAGGCGACGCTGGGCAAACGCACACGCCACCGGCGTGCGCTGATGCGGGTGCTGTTTGACTACTTCAAAACTGATCGGATGATCATCTGTCTGGACCCGTCCAATATCGACCTGATGAATGACTTCGCCTCAGACCGGTCGAAGACCAAATTCCTAGAGATCACGTGCGACTTCACCGATGATTACCTGATCGGTCACGCCAAACGCGTGGGCCTTGCCGGGGAGGAGACATCACCCGGCACATGGGAACGGCTTTTGCCCACGATCCGCGGCGACATCGTCTTTGAAACCGATCGCATTCGGGACAGCGATTTTGAGAATTTGAGCATCGTGGATCAAAGCGCCTCGATTGAGGACAACGCCGCTGAAATCGCGAGCTTTCTTGATGTCCACATGGACAAAGCGCTGGACGTGGCCAGCACGCCGCATCTTTTTGCCGATTAATGCGTTTCGTGTTTAACTTGAGCCATGCCGGATCACCTAATGCGTTGAAATCTTTGATTTCAGGCAGCGTTGAGTGATTCAATGAAGACACGAAACGCTTTGAGGACCTCGCGATGGCCTATACCTACGACGATCAAAACATCTTTGCGAAGATCCTGCGCGGAGAGATCCCCAATGCCACAGTTCTGGAAACGGACCATACGCTGGCCTTCAAGGATATCAATCCGTCCGCGCCGGTCCATGTTCTTGTGATCCCCAAGGGCCCTTACGTAAGCCACGACCACTTCGCTGCAGAAGCCTCTGACATCGAAATCCTGGATTTCATGCGCGCCACGGCGGAGGTCTGCCGCATGACCGAGGTCAGCCCGGCGGCGGGCGGCGACGGGTATCGCGTGATTTCAAATTGTGGGGCCCATGGGGTGCAGGACGTGCCGCATTACCACATGCACGTCCTGGGGGGTCGCGTCATGGGGCCGATGGTCAAGAAAGCGGACTGACGGCCCGCGGTTCAGGCGGCTTTGTCCATCCTGACCTTGCCCTCGTGCAAGAAGAACAGCCGGTCGAAGACGGACAAATCAAAAGGATTTGGCAGGCGCACGTCGGACGCATCCGGCATCTCTTTGCCCGTCAGTTCGAAACCGCGATCAATCTGGGAAATCAGAACGCAGATCGCGCCGGTCTTTGTCGTGTATGCCCGGAGCGTGTCCATCTGATCAGCAAGGTCGGGATGGTTGCGTTTCTGATCCAGAAGTTGCAGGTAATCCACCACGATCAAAGCGTGGCGGTTGTCCCGTGCTAACCGCCCTGTGATATAGCGTGCCGAGATGTCATCGGATGTATCGATTACGGTGTGCTGGGTTTCACCGGGGCCTGATCCGATGGTCTCAAACGCCGCTTCCACGTCACGCTGGTGATAATCCAGGGTGAAGATGTATCCCTGCCGCCCAAGATCCGCCGCCCGCATGGCCAGTTCGAGCGCCAGCAGCGTTTTGCCTTGCCCGGGCCGGGCGCCAAGCAGGATCATCTGACCCGCCTCTAACTGCGTCAGGATCCGTTGCGCGGGGGTCTTCTTGGCGTGGGACGCGGTAAGGTGGCTCCAGCTTTGGAAACCTTCCGCGATGGCCACGCGATCGAGTGCCGCGTGCAAGGGCATGCCTTCGGTTCGGGCCAAAACCTTAGCCTTTCGTTTCAGGTGATAAATCGGTGCAGATATAAGCATGTGCCGGTCTCCTTTATCGAGACGGGTCAGCAACCCCTCCTTATGCGCGCGCTCGACAGAAACA
>JBCCAJ010000004.1:0-24597 GCA_039814845.1 Pseudomonadota bacterium
ATACAGTTCGTCACCTCAGGCGTTAGGATAAATTCCGCGCCCTGACGTTCGGCAGCATCAAATTGATTGCAGACTGTTTCTGTATTCTGTGCAGGATCATCGCTGCTGCTGAGTTGGATCAGCGCGACCTTCATGCGGCCAGCAAAGGATCCAGCTTACCGGCTTTCTCTAGCGCAAAAAGATCGTCGCAACCGCCCACATGGATGTCGCCGATGAAAATCTGCGGCACCGTCCGACCACCGTTCGCGCGCTGGATCATCTCTTGCTTTTTGCCAGGATTGGTCATCACGTTGATTTCGGAAAAGCTGACGCCCTTATGGTTCAGCAATCGCTTGGCAGCGTGACAAAAGCCACAGAGAGGAGACGTGTACATTTCAACGGGCTGCATGGGCTGACTCTATCTTTCTTCATCAAGGTAGAAACAATTTAGGTGTCTTTGGCCACGCGCGCCAGTACCAGAACGCAAACCACACTCGCGCCCGCTGCATAGGCCGCTTGCGTTGAAGCCGACAACGTCGCACCCGCTGTCATCACATCATCAATGATCAGCACCGGACGCCCCTTTGCCCGATGCGCCTGTACACGGTTCGGGGTAATGGCGCCATCAGTGGTACGAAACCGTTCATCAAAGGTTAGGCCGTCAAGAGATGGCGTCTTACGCGAACGCAGCAAAAGATCAGGGCAGTAGGGCAACTTCACGTGTTTCGCGAAGGCCTCGGCCAGAACTGCAGATTGATTGAACCGCCGTTTGAGCATTCGTGACCAGTGCAAAGGCACCGGCACCACCAGCATGTTTTCCTTCAACATCGGATTGGCCGCGCGCGCAAGCCATTGCGCCGCGGGTTTGGCCAACTCACTGCGATCCCCATGTTTCAGCGATAGCACCAGTTTTCGACCCAAATCCTTATAGAGCACAGCAGCGCGCCCCTGTTTCCAAGGCCGCGCAATGCGAAGGCAATCATCGCAAAGCTCTGACTGACCCGTATCTTCGCCAGGCAACGGTACACCGCATTGGTCACAAACCAACCCGGAAATGAACGGCGTATCACGCCAGCACGCCCCGCAAAGTCCGAAGTCATCATCCACAACCTCCGGGCAGGCCAGACAACGGGGTGGGTAGATCAGCTGAAGGGCGGATTTCAGGACGGGGACCATGGCCTACTCATCGCTTCATGACCCCTTAAGACGTGCATAACTTTGGTTAACAATCCGTTTCCAAGACCGAGGCCAAAACCGCATTTTTGTCTATTTTCTTGACAGTTGAGGCATCTACGGCCATTGACGCTTGTCTCTAGTAACGCATTTGCACCTTAAACGGCCGACGAGATTGACCTTGGCCTAAACCCCCATATCTCTGCTAGGACGCAAGACGCGAGAGAACAAACGCATGCCAGATGCCAGCAGTCCCGCCCGCAAACCTGCATTTGCCGATGACAGCCACCCAAAGCTGCCTAAGGCAAAAACCGGCGTGTTAATCGCCAATCTGGGTACGCCGGACAACTATGATTACTGGTCAATGCGGCGCTATCTTAACGAATTTTTGTCCGACCGGCGTGTCATTGATTATAGCCCTTGGCTCTGGCAGCCGCTGTTGCAGCTGGTGATCTTGTCCAAGCGGCCTTTTACCAGCGGCGAGGCGTATAAATCTATCTGGAATGAAGATCAGGGCGAAAGCCCATTGATGACGATAACGCGGGATCAGACGGAAAAGCTGCGCCACAGCCTGCAGAACCGATATGGCGACCAGATCATGGTTGATTTCTGCATGCGCTACGGCAACCCCTCTACCAAGTCCAAAGTGCGCGAAATGACAGAGGCCGGTTGCCGCCAAATCCTGTTCTTCCCGCTTTACCCCCACTATGCGGGCGCCACATCTGCCACAGCCAATGATCAGTTCTTCCGCGCTTTGATGGAAGAAACATGGCAACCCATCGCCCGCGTCGTACCGCCATATTTCGACAATGAACAATACATCGATGCACTCGCCCAATCGGTTGAGGCAGCTTATGGAAAGCTGGAAAAACGGCCTGAGATTCTGGTCGTGTCCTACCACGGCATGCCGCAGCGCTATTTGCAGCAGGGCGATCCCTATCACTGCCAATGCGCCAAGACCACGCGCCTTTTAAAAGAGCGGCTGGGTTGGGAAGACACGGACATCAAAACGACCTTCCAGTCCGTGTTTGGCCCCGAAGAATGGCTGCGCCCCTACACGGTGGAAGAGGTTGCGCGACTGGCCAAAGAAGATGGAAAGAAGAACATCGCCGTTATCGCACCTGCGTTCTCTGCCGATTGCATCGAAACGCTTGAGGAAATCAACGAAGAAATCAAAGAGAGCTTCGAAGAGGCGGGCGGCGAAGAATTCCACTACATCCCCTGCCTCAACGACGATGACGCGCACATTGAAGCGCTGACAGGGATTATTGAGACCAACCTGCAAGGTTGGTTAAAATAGAAACGGGAGGCCGCGTTGGACCTCCCGCAATCGTCTTATTCAGCCAAAGCTAGATCAACAGCACCTGAGTGCCGACCTTTGTCCGCTCAAAAAGCTCGGAGATATGTTCGTTGTATAGGCCCACGCAGCCGTTAGAAGACCGACGCCCGATCTTTCGCGTGTCGTGCGTGCCGTGTATACGGTAATATGTCCAGCTCAGGTAAAGCGCATGTGTCCCAAGGGGATTGTCCGGGCCTGGGCCAACATAGGGCGGCCAATCCGGGTTGCGTTCCAGCATAGACGGCGTCGGACGCCAGGACGGGCCCACCACCTTGCGCACAACCGATGTACGGCCGCGGCGCGTCATCTCTTCGGTCATCGGCACACTGGTCGGGTACAGGCGATAATCACCACCATCTTCATTCCAGTAGTGCAGCGCTCGAGAATGCGTATCCACCAGGATCGCACCATTGCGCAGGTTTTTGAAATAAGGCTGCCAATCCAGCGCCCGGAAGCTGGAAATATTGCGACGCACAGATTGCGAAATGTCTTGCTCCATCTCGATCTGTGTGGCGTTGCCCAGATCCTGTGCAATGGCAGGCGCACCAAGCGTGGCGACGGTGCCAGCCAAGAAAGAGCGACGGCTCAGCGGGGTGTTGAATTTTGTCATGAATCCTCTCCGCAACGGAAATGTCCCAAATTAACCTGTTTATAGGATCAGAATGCCGCAATCGCAATTCAAACAAAAGTCATTGTGCCGCCTATGCGATAAGCGGATTTGAATTTCAGCGTCAGGCAAGTTAATGAATCGCGGTGATGAATCAGAATGGGCGCGCCATGTTCCGGAAATTTGGTTTTGTTGTCATTGCTCTGACAGGTCTTGCAGCCTGTGGAGGGACAACGTCGACACCGCAATTGGGTCCTGACGGCAAACCTTTGCCGAAGGTCTATAATATCCGCCAGGGACAAACGGCGAAAGTCCAGTTTTCCATGCTTGATTCGGTCAATACGCTGCGAGAAGCCGCCGGTGCCCCGCCATTGGCTCTGAATGCGCAGCTGAACGCGGCCGCCGCGACCCATGCTCAGGATATGTCGCTACAAAACCGTCCATGGCATTTTGGATCGGACGGATCATCGCCCATCGACCGGATCCAACGGGTGGGCTACACTGGGCAGCTTGTCGGCGAAAACATCTCTGAAACCTATGAGACAGAGATTGAGACGCTGTCTGCTTGGATGGAAGACGAAAACACCCGACGAGTGATTCTATCGCCAGCAGCGACAGATTTGGGCTTTTCCTGGTTTCAGGAATCAAATGGTAAAATCTGGTGGACCATGGTGACAGGGTCCCGAAGCGGGCGGTCCCTCGACCCACTTTCGTAGAGCAGCTCATCGTTCATTCGAAACACGCGCCACGGAGTTATTCCGAGGCAACCCGTTTTTTACAACCGGATGGCGAAGATCAAGTCCGAAACGAGCGCGTTCAAAATCGAAAGCGCGACTTAAGGCGTAATCGTGATCGGCGTGCCGGTCTTCACCATCGCATAGATATGTTCCATGTGTCGGTTCTTCACTGAAATGCATCCCCACGTCCAATCGGGATCACCTTTCTTCGGTTCTCCGTTGGGTCGGCCATGAATGAAGATGTCTCCCCCCGGGCTTTTGCCCGCGGCCTTGGCGAACGCTTTGTCCCGCTCATTAGGGTATGAAACACCCAAGGACAGGTGGAAGGAACTGTTTGGATTGCGACGATCAATGAAGTAATGACCCTCGGGCGTTTTTCCATCGCCTTCAAACTGCTTATGTCCAAGCGGCGCAAAGCCCAGCTCCATCGGATAGGATTTCAGCACCTTGTCATGGTGCATCAGCCACAACCGCCGTTCTTCCTTGGCAACAATCACACGCGTTACTTCGGGGCCGTTATAGGTTCTAAACTTGGATTTGCTGCAACCGGCGATGGTGATCGCCAGAAGCAATATCGCAAAAATCCGGAATACTCTCATCACTACCCGCCTCTTGTTTCTTTTTCACTTACCGAAAAATCCATTGATTTTCCATAAAAAGTGAAACGTCAAAACGGGTTTGTGATGTGTCACTCCGCGGCTTGATCGGCTTGTAGGAACCCACCCGATTGCCGTTCCCAAAACCCGGCGTAAAGCCCGCCCAACGCAAGCAGTTGGGAATGGGTCCCATCCTCAACGATCCGGCCCTGATCCATGACGATGATCCGGTCCATCTGCGCAATCGTCGACAGGCGGTGGGCAATGGCAATCACCGTCTTGCCTTCCATCATACCGTAAAGCGTTTGCTGAATGGCGGCCTCCACCTCGCTATCAAGCGCGCTTGTCGCTTCATCCAGCAAAAGGATCGGCGCATCTTTCAGGACAACACGCGCCAGAGTGATCCGTTGGCGTTGCCCACCTGACAGTTTCACACCCCGCTCGCCCACATGAGCGTCATAGCCTCCGCGCCCCTGCGGATCTTCCAGATCAAGGATGAAATCGTGCGCCTCAGCCTTTTGCGCAGCAGCCACCATCTGATCCTCACTCGCGCCCGGCGCGCCATATAGGATGTTTTCCCGCACCGACCGATGAAGAAGAGAGCTGTCCTGCTGCACCATCCCGATGTTCTGGCGCAAACTATCCTGCGTCACACCCGCGATGTTTTGACCATCGATCAGGATCTCACCCTTCTCCAGGTCATAAAACCGCAAAAGCAGCTTCACGAGGGTCGACTTCCCAGCGCCCGACCGGCCCACCAGGCCGATTTTTTCACCGGGTTTGATGGTCAGCGATATCTTATCCAGACCGCCCGCCTCTCGTCCGTAATGGTGAGAGACTTCGTTGATCTTGATTTGACCCGCGGCCATCACCAGTGGTTTGGCGTCTTTGGCATCCACAAGGTCAATGGGTTGCGCGATGGTTTCCATCCCCTCGGCCACAACACCCAATTCGCGGAAGAACGTCGACAACGCCCACATGATCCAGCCGGTCATCGCATTCAGCCGCAGTGTCAGCGCCGTAGCCGCCGCCACTGCCCCGACAGAGGCCGTGCCCTGCATCCAAAGCAGAAACGCCCAACCGACCACACCAATAATCAAAACACCGTTCAGCGTAACGAGCGCCAGGTCCATGATCGTAAAAATACGCATCTCTTTCTGGAAGGTCTTTCGGGCGTGCTCAATCGACTCTTTGGCGTAGGTCAGTTCACTGTCGTGATGGGCGAACAGCTTCACAGAATGGATGTTCGTATAGGCATCCACCACCCGCCCAGTCACCTGAGAGCGCGCATCCGATGACGCCTTGGACGCAGGCCCCACCCGAGAGATCGTCCAGCGCACCAGCAATCCGTAAAGCAACAGCCAAATCAAAAGCGGCAGGGCAAGGCGTGGATCGGCGTCTGTCAGTAGGATCACCGCTCCGAGAATGTAGGCAATGGAAAACGCAATGGCGTCAAATACCTGAAACACGGCATCGCCGGCCGCCGGGGGCGTTTGCATGATCCGGTTCGCAATCCGGCCCGCGAAATCATTTTCAAACCAGCCCACCGATTGCCGCAGAACATGCTTATGCGCACGCCAGCGGATCAGCGTGCCGATGTTCGGCAGCACCGCATTGTTGAGAAGCGCCACATCAACCGCCTGCAACAGCGGTCTCAGGACCAGAATGAAGATTGCAACCAACAGGAATTCCGCCCCGTATTGCTCAATCACCGTCTCCGGTTCACCGCTCAGCCGGTCAACGACCAGCCCCATATAGTAAATCAACCAAACCTCAACCGCCGCCACGACGACAGACATCACCGCAGTGACGGCAAACACCTTTTTGAAAGGCACCATATAGTCGCGCATGAAGGGCCACAGCCGCGTGGGCGGCGTATCGGACTCTTCGTACGGGACATACGGGTCGACGAGATTTTCAAAGAACTTGAACATTGAGGGACACCTGATGTGAAATGGCGAAAAGTCACGCGACTTTAGGCGCGCGGATTGATGTGGCGAGCACGCGTTATGCGCTTAGGTCAGCCAAATCCCGCGATACATGGTGTCATCCCTCCTTAAGTGGATAATCGGGCTTGTCGCTCAATCACTGTCAAAAGTCAATTGACGGGTTTACGACAAAAGGTCAGCTTTTGTCAGTTGGAACGCAGAGGCAATCCATGCCCGCTCCAATTCTTTCAGCTTTTGGCCCAGCGCCCGACCGTCGTATTCGGGCATCAAATCGGAGGCGGAAACCGGAAAAACCGCATCTTCGCCCTTTGTCAGATCGTCGATGTCTTTGTCTCTGACGGCAGTTTGAGACAAGACACTTCGCAGCAGCAGAACATCATATCCCGTTCCAACGCCGTGACGGTACCCAAGCTCATGGGACGGGCTCATTGCGCCCATCTCATCGCGCAGCAGACCAAGCTGCTTGGCCTCAGACTTCGGCAGTCGCAAACTCATGGCGGCATCTTCGCCGCCCAGAACAGCCAAACGGCGAACCGGTGATGGCGCACGTTCGGCCTCTAGATGGACTAGAGGGGCCAAAAACTTATCATCCGCACCAGGCAGGACTTGCGCCAAAACCCCCGCGCTTCGCATGGCTGCGACAGAGGGCGCAGGATCAGGCGCAGCAAGAAGTTTAATCATCTCCGCCCCGATACGTTCTTTAGACAACTGCGCGATCCCATCGGCCAACTCCGCACACGCGGCGAGACCATCTGGATCAAGGCCAGCCTCCGGATCACCAAACCATGCGTGAAAACGGAAGAACCGGAGGATACGCAGATAGTCTTCTTTGATCCGAGTAGCAGCATTTTCAATGAAGCGAACACGACGGGACCGAAGATCAGACAAGCCACTCAATGGGTCGATGACGGTGCCATCCGCGTCCGCATAAAGCGCGTTCATCGTGAAATCGCGGCGGAGGGCATCCTCGGTAATGTCCTTGGAAAAGGCGACAACGGCTCGGCGGCCGTCGGTGGCCACATCTTTTCGGAAGGTCGTCACCTCATGGGGAATATCTTCGACCACCACTGTCACAGTACCATGGTCGATCCCTGTCGGAATCGCGCGCAATCCGCAAACCTCGGCCAGGTTCACAACAGTCTCAGGCGGGGCATCCGTCGAGATGTCGATATCTGACACGGGATGGTTAAGCATCGAATTGCGGACGCAACCGCCAACGAAGTAGGCCACATGGCCCGCTTCGCCCAACATCGCCATGATCGCCTGCGATGGGGCCGCCGTGATCCATGCCCCGTCCACCTTCACGACACGGCCCACCCATCAGTCAACGCCCGCAGGATCCGCGCGGTCGCGCCCCAAATGTAATAGGGACCGTAAGGCACGGTGTAGTAATGCCGCCGCGTTCCACGCCAACGCCGGGACTGCACTGAAAAATTGCCAGCATTCAGCACATGGGACAGCGGCACGTGAAACACCTCCTCCACCTCGCCGGGTTCCGGAACGGGCGTAAAATCGCCTTCGATTATCCCAAGAACAGGTGTGATTTCGAACGACGTAACCGTTTCATGGAACGGCATAGTGCCGATCACGCGCACCTGTTCCGGCACGAGGCCAATCTCTTCTTTCGCTTCGCGCAGGGCAGCATCGACGATGGTCGCGTCGCCCTCATCCTGCTTGCCGCCAGGGAAGGCAATCTGCCCAGGATGATGCTTCAGTGCCGAAGACCTTTTGGTCAGATAAAGTCGCAGGTCGCTGCCAATTATGCGCACTGGCACCAACACTCCGGCGGGGCGCAGCTTTCGCCCCTCAGGCAAGACAACATCCGGGTTGAGGTCATAGTCAGAGGACGCGCCGGGCACATGCCCCAGCGCGCCCAGAAGACGTGCTTCAACTTCAGCGATCATCCGCACCAGCCGCATCAAACCCAAGCGTCTTTGGATCCAACCGGTAATGCGCGCCGCAGAACTGGCAATCGGCCGTCACGACACCCTCAGAGGTGATCATAGTGCGGATATCCTTAGCGGAATAAATGCTCAGGCTTTGGCGCACCCTTTCTTCTGAGCAGGTACAGCCAAAGCGCACCGGCTGGGCATCAAACACGCGCGGCGTTTCTTCGTGGAAAAGCCGGACCAGCAAATCAGTAGGCGGCACGGACGGGCCGATCAGCTCCAGATCCTCGACTGTGTCCAGCAGGATGTTCACCCGGTTCCAGTTCTCTTCATCGTCATCATCCAGAAGGTCGGAGGCCACCAGCAGACCGTCTTCACCAGATCCACCGCCCTGCATCTCGGGTGAGGCTTTGGGCATGTGCTGCAACATAAAGCCACCCGCGCGCCAATGTTCGGACCCACCTGCCTCAATCGACCGACCAAAGCTCAGCGCGAACCGGGTGGGAAGCTGCTCAGACTGAGCAAAGTACGCTTCTGCACAGGCACTGATCGACCCGCCCGCGATCGGAGTGATGCCCTGATACGGATCTGTGCCAGGGCCCTGATCAATCAACACGGCAAAATACCCTTCGCCAAGCTGATCATAGGGCGCGCCGTCGGTGATCTTGTCCGCATCAAAACTGGCGTAAGCGCGGATCCTGGCAATGTCGTTTTCATGCTGCGGCGCGAAGTAATCCGTGGCGATCATCCGAACCGGGCCCTTCGTTTGCACCTGCAAAGAAAGCTTCCACCGCAGTCCAATCGTTTGCCCGATCAGCGCGGTCAACAAAGCGGCCTCGGCCACCAAAGCCTCCACCGGGGCCGGGTAGTTGTGCTGCTTCAAAATACCGTCCAACACACCATCCAGCCGCGCCAAACGGCCCCGCGTGTCAGAGGCATCCAGTTGAAAGGGCAGGATCGTGTCATCCCACGCGATTTTCTGTCCGAAGGTCATGGAGTTTCCTTAGCCGTCATTTTGGCGTATCGCGACTATATAGGCGACCCGCCCAGTGATCCAAGGGCCAGTTAACCAAGGCAAAGACATGATCCGCAGATTTGGCGCAGCACCCCTGCTTGGCATCCGATACGAACGACGTGTGGGCGTTTACGCAATTTTGCCGCGGGATGGCGACCTGTTGGTCACGTTTCAAGCCGAGCCAGACAATGAACTGCAACTGCCCGGCGGCGGCGTAGACTCGGGGGAGCCACATCTGCGCGCGCTCTATCGCGAAGTCTTGGAAGAAACCGGTTGGACCATTGCCACGCCCCGCCGGTTGGGCGTGTTTCGACGGTTTGTCTATATGCCTGAATACGACAAATGGGCAGATAAGATCTGCATCATTTATGTGGCCCATCCCGTCCGCCGCCTAGGCCCGCCGTTGGAAGAAGGGCACACAGATCTATGGATATCCCCTGAAATCGCGGCTGAAAGCCTGGCCAACCCGGGTGATCAGTTCTTTGTCAGGCGCTATCTGGACCTGCTTTGAATTCTAGCAAAACGGTAGAGACGTCATCGTCGTATTCCGTCCGGCCGCTAAACGCCGTCATGTCGTGGATGATACCCTCAATACACTCCTGCCCGCGCCGTTGGGCATGCCGCAACAGCGACAGTTTCAAACCGTCCTCGTCAAACAAATCCCCGTTGGGTTTGGCGCATTCGGTGATCCCGTCCGAATGGATAAGGAACCTGTCACCAGGGTTCAACATTACCTCAGAGGTTTGATAATCGGCCCCATCAATCAATCCCACGGGCAGACCACCGACGCCGACAATCTCAACACAACCCGATGATCTCTGAATGAAGGGGTTCGGGTGCCCCGCCTGCGTGAAAACCAACTCCCCCGTAACCTGATTGAACAGGCCAAGCAGCATCGTGAAATACAGATCGGTATCAATTTCGTTGATGATCCTCTCATTCAACAGCGCCATCGTCTCAGCTGGATCGCGCGGCACATAATGGCCTTTCTTCATCTTCTTAAGAGCAATGTTTTGATCCGGCACGCCATCGGTCAAAAAACCCGCCAAACGCGCCGTCATGAGCGCCGAACTGATCCCGTGACCGGCCACATCGATGCCGTAAATTCCGACGCAATCATCATCGATGTGGAACATGCCCACCAGATCGCCACCGATGTGGCCACTCGATCGTAGCAACAAAGAGATTTCGGCGTTGCCAGTGTCACGATAGCGTTCCCGCACCAGCGATTCCTGCAGCTTGCGTGCCTCAACAAGGTCGTTGTTGATGGAATCATGGGCCACTTGGAGTTCATCCAAGGTCGACCGGATCAAACGGTTCTTATCATTCAGCTCATGTTCCAGCGTCATGATGCGTTCGCCCGCACGGATACGCACGGCCAACTCATGCTGATTGACAGGCTTGGTCAAAAAATCATCTGCACCCGCATCGTAGGCGCGGGTGACATCGGCCTTCTCGCCCCGCGATGTCAAAAGAATGAAATACCCGTACCGATCCCGCGGAAGTGCGCGAAACGCCTCACAAAACTCCAACCCGTCCATGCCGGGCATCATCCAGTCACTGATCACAAGATCCGGAATTTTCGTCTTGCAAAGTTCCAACGCCTCAAGGCCTGACCCCGCTTGTCGCACGGAATAGCCCTGCTTTTCCATCAGCTTGCAGACCATCATACGTTGCGCCCTGCTGTCATCGACGACAAGCACGGTTTTGCCATGGGTTCTGGCATGATCGGGCGCACCCAGATTTTCTGATCGGTCTAGAGCCAATTAACAAACTCATACTTCAATTCCATGCCGCATAGACCGTCCCTCTTAAGGCGGTGTAAATGCGTCAATGCATCTAAAATTGTCTGGACGGCGAAACCTAAGTTTAAGGACCCTGCCTTAGACCACCCACGTCAAAGCAAGGAGCGCCGCAATGATCGATTGGGACCGGGTGACACAACTGAAAGAAGAGGTTGGCGAAGAGGATTTTCAGGAAGTCGTGGACATATTCCTCGAAGAAATGGGGGATGAGATGAAAACGTTTTCACCTGATCTGTCCGCAACGGAGCTTGAAGCGAAGATGCACTTCCTCAAAGGCGCCGCGCTTAACCTAGGCCTCAGTAAGTTTGCTGAGCTTTGCCGATTTGGTGAGGATTCGGCCCGTGAAGGCCACACCGATACGGTGGGCACAGCCGCAGTGATCGCTTGCTACCAAGAATCCATTGATGTGTTTACCGCAGCGTTGGACGGCAGCGCTGCGGCTTAGATCAAAAACTCAGACAGGATGTCATCTTCAGTTATGTCTCGGAAATCATAACCCGACGCCGTCATTTTGCCTTCGATTTCCGCGAAACTGTTGGAATTGGTCGTCTCGATGCCCAGTAGGATCGACCCGAAGTTGCGCGCAGATTTCTTCAAATATTCAAAACGCGAAATATCATCATCCGGACCAAGCATATTCAAGAAGTCCTTCAATGCGCCGGGCCGCTGAGGCATGCGCAGAATGTAGTATTTCTTGTTGCCCGACGACCGCAGCGCCCGTTCTTTCACCTCGGGCAGGCGTTCGAAATCAAAATTTCCGCCTGATGACACGCAGACAACCGTCTTGCCTTTGATATCGCCGTGGATGTCCTTGAGCACATCGAGCGCCAGCGCGCCGGCGGGTTCGAGAACGAAACCTTCCACGTTCAGCATCTCTATCATCGTAGTGCACAGGCGATCTTCACTCACCGCATGGGCCACTTCCGGGCCGAGGTGCTTCAAACGCGCGAAAGTCTTGGCCCCGATCTGCGCCACGGCGGCCCCATCTGCGAAGGTATCAATATGGTTGAGCCGTGAAGGATGCCCTGCGCGAAACGCCTCCGCCAGACACTTGCCGCCTTCGGGTTCAACCAGCACATATTGGCATTTTTGCCCGAAGTAACTGCTAACACCCGAAGCCAGACCGCCCCCGCCCACCGGCATCACGATCACATCCGGAACTTGGCCGAGCTGCGCCTCTAATTCCACCCCGACAGAGGCTTGGCCCTCGATCACATCCTCATCGTCAAAGGGCGACAGAAAATGCCCTTTCACCTTATCGCAATAGGCCTGCGCCGCGGACAGCGTATCGTCGAAGTAATCGCCCGTCAGGCGCACTTCGACATGGCCGTTGCCAAAGGCGCGAGTCTTCATCACCTTTTGATCCGGCGTCGTCACAGGCATGAAGATCACGCCATTCAGCCCGAAATGCTTGCACATATACGCCACGCCTTGCGCATGGTTGCCCGCGCTCGCCGCTACGAAACTGATTGGCGTGTCGCCTTCTGCCAGCCGCTTGCGGATGGCATTGAACGCGCCGCGCAACTTGTAGGACCGCACCGGGGAAAGATCTTCACGCTTCAGGTAAATCTCCGCCCCGTACTTATCCGACAAATGATCATTGCGTTGCAGCGGCGTCGGTTCAAACACGTCGCGCATCAGGGCCTCAGCGGCCTGGGCGTTTTGGCGAAAATCAGTCATGGGCGCATGTGTGGGGGAATGTTGGAACACGTGCAAGTCCCCGCGATGCCACAGCTTGCCCCCTGTTGCAAAAGGCAGTAAGCGCGGCGCAACTCATTTGATTTCTGAGGATGCGCACATGTCCACACCCAAGAAAGTCGTTTTGGCCTATTCCGGGGGTCTTGATACTTCGATCATTCTGAAATGGTTGCAGACCGAATATGGGTGTGAAGTGGTCACCTTCACGGCCGATTTGGGCCAGGGTGAAGAGCTGGATCCGGCACGCAAGAAGGCCGAACTTCTGGGCATCGCACCCGACAATATCTACATCGAAGACATCCGCGAAGAGTTTGTGCGCGATTTCGTATTCCCGATGTTTCGCGCCAACGCTGTTTACGAGGGGCTGTACCTGCTTGGCACCTCCATCGCTCGCCCCCTGATTTCGAAGCGCTTGGTTGAGATCGCCGACGAAACCGGTGCCGACGCGGTTGCCCATGGTGCGACAGGCAAGGGCAATGATCAGGTGCGGTTTGAACTGTCTGCCTACGCGCTGAACCCCGAGATCAAGGTGATTGCGCCCTGGCGAGAATGGGATCTGACATCGCGCACGCGCTTGATCGCTTTCGCCGAGGAAAACCAAATCCCTATCGCCAAGGATAAACGCGGTGAGGCTCCGTTTTCTGTCGATGCCAACATGTTGCACACCTCGTCCGAGGGGAAAGTGCTGGAAGACCCCGCCGAAGCCGCGCCAGACTACGTCTATCAGCGCACGGTGAACCCCGAAGATGCACCCGACACCCCGGAATTCATCGAAATCGGCTTTGAACGCGGCGATGCCGTGTCGATCAATGGTGAGGCAATGAGCCCAGCCACCATCCTCACCCGCCTCAATGAAATCGGAGGCGCGCATGGTGTCGGGCGGCTGGATTTCGTGGAAAACCGCTTTGTCGGCATGAAATCCCGCGGGATTTACGAAACCCCGGGCGGCACCGTCCTACTCGAAGCCCATCGCGGCATCGAACAGATCACGTTGGACAGCGGCGCTGGCCACCTAAAAGACAGCCTGATGCCGCGCTATGCCGAACTGATCTACAATGGCTTCTGGTTCTCCCCCGAGCGCGAAATGCTGCAAGCGGCCATCGACAAAAGCCAGGAACATGTGACCGGCATGGTGCGGCTGAAGCTCTACAAGGGTTCCGTCGATTGCGTCGGCCGTTGGTCTGATCATTCGCTCTATTCCGAGGCGCATGTGACCTTTGAGGAAGACGCAGGTGCATATGATCAGAAAGACGCGGCAGGGTTCATCCAATTGAATGCGTTGCGGCTGAAGTTACTGGCCGCACGGGATCGCCGGGTTAAGGGCTAACCGCTTGCTCTGAGATCGCGTCGAATATCGCGTCAAGCTCGGCCGCGATATTGACAACGCCGTCCTCGGCATAAGGCGACAGCACGAAAGAGGGCGTTTTGTAGCTGAGCGTCGCCGTTCCGTCGGCATTCTCCGTGACGTAGAACCGAATCGGCGCCTCGATCATAGCAGGCGTCGACAGCTGCAGCAGCCGCACAGCAAAATCATTGTTGAACGCTCCGATCACGGTGTTGCCCGGTATCTCAATCCCCCGCGCCGCAGCCGCTTTGGTGGGGCCAGCTTGCGTCACGACGATCAGACCGTTCGCCTTGATCGCCGCCCGAGTGCTGGCAACAAGATCGGCGTGGGCCTGTTGCGTTGCGATGACAACCCAACCATCGCGGTCTTTCATGTCCGCGGTGACGGGCGTGGAGGCCAGACACAGCCAGGCAAAAATCCATAAACAAAACCGCATAAACACCTCTTCTTCAGCCTATACAGAGACTGTTTTGGCGCATCTCCTCATAGAAAGGCATGGCTGCATCATAGACCTCACATAGCTCATCGGGAAGATCGGGCATCGCACCCTCCGGAGCGCCAAAACCAGTGGAGTTCCACACCGCCCCGTACCAATGCTTCGCCCAAACGCCATCTGAAGCATGCCCGCCCTTGGGCCAGCTCAGCATGTTTTCGGTGAATTCCACCCCGATAGCATCACAAAGTGCCTTGAGAGCCGCAGGCGGGTTGCGGCGAATGTCAGAGCTATCAATCACGACTGCATCGCGTTTCACCTCCGCAAATAGTTCCGCCTGCTGACGAAACCCAATGTCATCCAGTGTCGGGTTTTCCCGTTTCGCTGCATAAGAGGCAATCACCCGCGCCGGATGGCGGATCAGAAAGACGTTTTTGAAGCCGTGTATCCAGTCGCGCGGCACGTCCTGGACCATGTGCTGAGACATATGCTTATGATAGCTGTGCGGCGTGGGAGCAGGTTCTTGTAAGTCTGTGATCACATCGACCGGGTCAACGGGCTGCGACGCAATAATCTCATCCCGCATCGGATGGTCGAGGCCTGTCAGGCGCAAATAGGCAGAATAGAACGGCTCATCCACCACCACACAATCACCGCGCGCTGCAAAGGCGTACATCATCGCCGTGGAAATGTTGCGCGGCCCAGACCACATCGCAATCTGCATTCAGATCGTTTCCTGCTTAATTAGAGCCTTATAGAGCCCTTGAATATGAGTCGTTAACGGCCCTTGCTGACCATCGCCAATAGGCCTTCCGTCAATCTCTCCCACAGGGGTTTGCGCCCCAAAAGTGCCGGTTAAAAATGCCTCTTCCGCGCCGTAGGTTTCGACGAGGGAGTAATTCCTTTCAAAAACCGGGATGCCATCGGCGCGGCACAGGTCAATGACCTTCTGCCGTGTGATCCCGTTCATGCAGTAATCGCCAGTCGAGGTCCAAACCTCCCCTTTGCGGACAATGAAAAAATTACAGGCATTGGTCGTATTCACAAACCCATGCACATCCAGCATCAAAGCCTCATCCGCCCCAGCTTTTTCGGCTGCGATACAAGCAAGGATGCAGTTCAGCTTCGAATGAGAATTTAGCTTCGGATCTTGCGTCATCGGAAGCCCGCGCAAATGCGGCACCGTCGCCAACCGGATAGGCCGCGCGATGCGAGGCCTGGAATGTTCCATAATGATCGCCACCGTCGGTCCCTGCCGTGACAACGAAGGGTGTTGGAACGGCCGCGTTTTCACCCCACGGGTCACCATCAGTCGCGCATGGGCGTCAGATACCATACTGTTGGCCTCCGCTGTGGCCTCCAAGGCACCCATCAGATCACCAACCGTCATTCCGATATCGATATCAATGGCCTTTGCGGCCTCAAAGAGACGGTCAAGGTGCTCATCCGCGAAAGCCCAGTGCCCATTGTATAGGCGCAGCCCTTCCCAAACGCCGTCACCCAACATGAAACCAGAATCGTACACACTCACCAACGCGTCGGCCTTGGGCACTATCTTGCCGTTCAGCCAAATGAGGATTCTCTCATTTCGTGCATCTTCTTCGGCCTGGTGGGTGGTTTGATGGTCGGTCATGGGGGCACCAATTGTTACATTCCCGCAGAGAACTCTGTTTCAACCCCCTTGAAAAGCCCTGTTTTCCTCACGCACTTGGTAAACAGCCTTCACCTGCGCGTGACCTCTCGGATCAGTGAATTGGCATTGCCCTTTAATCCGGTAGTTTTGCCTCAACCTGAAACGGAGGCGACAATGATCTCAACATTCAGAAATATCAAAGCAGTGGCCCTGGCAGGGCTTGTCGGGTTGGGCCTGGGCATTCAATACGGAGAAGTTCGCGCAACGGCCAACGAAGTGATCGTCGTGGCGGGCGGGTGTTTCTGGTGCGTCGAATCTGATTTCGAACGGGTTCAGGGCGTGACGGAGGTCATCTCTGGCTTCACTGGCGGCACCGTCGAAAACCCGACCTATAAACAGGTCGTGCGTGGCGGCACCGGCCACTATGAAGCCGTTCAGATCTTCTTTGATCCCAGCCAGATTACGCAGGACCAACTCTATTCGATGTTCTTCCGCTCCGTGGACCCCACCGATGGCGGGGGGCAGTTCTGCGATCGTGGGGCAGCGTATCGCACGGCTATCTTCGTCTACAACTCAATTGAGCGAGAAACGGCAGAGGCTGCCGTAGCGGAGGCTCAAAATGAACTGGGGCAGACCATCGTTACCCCAGTTCTGACGGGAGGGGAGTTTTACCCCGCCGACGCGTATCACCAGGATTATTACAAACAGACCTCCATCATCCTGACCCGCTTTGGCCCGAAGTCCAAAGCGAAGGCCTACAAAGCCTATCGTGAGGCTTGCGGCCGGGATGAACGGGTGCGTCAGCTTTGGGGATCCAAAGCGCCGTTTGCGTCCTGAGACGACAGAAAATCCCTAACTTCAGCAAGATCAGGGATGGCATCCGCTGTCCCTTTTTTCGTTGTGCTCAGAGCTGCTGCAGCACTTGCAAATCGTAACGCAAGCTCCGCCGATTTGCCTTGGGATAGGCCAGCAATCAAGTAACCGGTGAAGGTGTCCCCCGCACCCGTTGTATCGACAGTCTCTACGGCGAAGGCAGGAACAGAAACCGTACGGCCCTCCCGCAAGGCATGCAAATCGGCGCCGTCTCCACCGCGTGTAATCAACACATGATCGGCAGCAAGGGATTTGATTTCCGCACCGGTCGCCCCCTTGAACTGCTGCGCTTCGACCGAATTCATGATCAGGATCGTCGCGTGCGGGATCATCTTCTGGATCGCGTCTACTTCAAAAGGCGCGGCGGAATAAGCAACATGCATACCGATACGACGAGCCAGCGCAGCCGCCTCCACTTGATGGGAGGTTTCATTCTGCAGAATAAGCCAATCACCCGGCCGCCCATCCCCCAAGGCTTGAGCGATGGCATCGGTCGATTGATCCATATTGGCGCCGGGATAAACTACTATCTGGTTTTCTCCATGCCCATCGACCATCACAATCGCATGGGCTGTCGGCAAATCACTGTGCCGCACATGCCTTACATCCACGCCAAAATCACGAAGGCACTGAACCGCCCAGTCGCCATCCGACCCAACGGCCCCGATGTGACGCACCTCAGCCCCGGCCAATGCAGCGGCAACCGATTGGTTGGCCCCCTTACCCCCCAACCCAGAGGCAAAGCCCTTGGCAGAAAGCGTCTCCCCCGGTTTGACCAAACGCGGCAGATCATAGAAGTAATCCGCGTTGATCGAGCCGAGGTTGAAGATCATCAGCCCACTTTACACGCCGCCAGAACCGCCATGTTCAGGATATCGCTCGCCGTTGATCCGGTGGAGGCGATCTGAATGGACTCGTCAATCCCGGCAAGGATCGGCCCGATGACGGTTGCGCCCGCCATTTCCTGCATCAGCTTGGTGGAGATCGACGCGGAATGCCGCGCAGGGACGACCAAAACATTGGCAGGGCCGTTTAAACGCTGGAACGGATAGCTTTCCTGCACCGATGTGTTAAGCGCCACATCGACCGTCATCTCACCTTCAAATTCGAAATCCACGCCGCGCTTTTCCAATACGCCCGGCGCTAGGTTCATCTTTTCCGCCCTCTCTGACCGCGGATAGCCGAAGGTGGAAAATGATACGAAGGCCACTCTCGGCTCCAACCCAAGCCCACGCGCCACATCGGCCCCGCGTTCAGCGATTGTGGCCAGGTCTTCCTCATCCGGCCATTCATTCACCAACGTGTCGGTGATCATCACGATCCGGCCGTTGTGGATCAGCGCAGTGACGCCAACTGCGCCTTGTTCTGTGCCCGCGTCAAACACATGATTGATCAGATCGAGCACATGAGCCGATTTACGCGTCGCCCCGGTGACCAACCCATCGCCATGGCCATGGGCCAGCATGAGCGCGGCAAACACGTGCCGATCCCGCGCGGCAAGACGGTGAATATCCTGATGATCAAACCCACGCCGTTGCAGGCGGTTATACAGAAACGCCTTGTATTCATCGAGGTTGTCGGTGTTCGCCGCATTCACCACTTCAATTTCAGACACGGCATCGCCCAGGCCTGCCGCCTCAAGCTTTTGCTTCACATCGTCACTGCGCCCAACGACCAAAGCCTTGCCATATCCCGTCCGCTGGTACTGCACAGCTGCGCGCAGCACGCGGGGGTCATCGCCTTCGGCAAAAATCATCCGCGCCTGCGCATTCCGGGCGCGCGCATTGATTGACCGCATGATCGACGCAGTGGGATCTAGCCGGGACTTCAGCGCCTGTTCATAAGCTTCCATGTCAACAATGGGCCGGCGCGCGGCCGCAGTATCCATACAGGCCTTCGCTACAGCCGGCGGGATGGTGTGGATGAGACGTGGATCAAACGGCGTAGGGATAATGTAGTCGCGCCCAAAAGCCAGTTTTTGGCCATAAGCCATGGCCACCTCATCCGGCACATCCTGCCGCGCCAATTCGGCCAGCGCATTGGCACAGGCAATCTTCATCTCATCGTTGATGGCGCGCGCATGCACATCCAGCGCTCCGCGGAAAAGGTACGGGAACCCAAGCACGTTGTTCACCTGATTGGGGTAATCCGACCGTCCCGTGGCGACAATGGCATCCGGGCGGACCTCATGCGCCTCCTCCGGCGTGATCTCCGGATCAGGGTTGGCCATTGCGAAAATCACCGGGTCCTTGGCCATTGACTGAACCATGTCTTGCGTCACCGCGCCCTTGACCGACACGCCGAGGAAGACATCCGCGCCATTCATCGCCTCCTTTAGCGTGCGTAGATCAGTCTTAACAGCGTGGGCGGATTTCCATTGGTTCATGCCCTCTGTACGGCCCTGCCAAATCACGCCCTTGGTGTCGCATACGATGCAGTTTTCATGCCGCGCTCCCATGGCCTTGAGCAACTCCACACAGGCAATCCCGGCGGCCCCCGCCCCATTTAGGACAATCCGCACATCCTCCATTTTCTTCCCTGACAGATGCAAAGCATTGAGCAAACCAGCCGCACAAATCACCGCCGTCCCATGCTGATCATCATGAAACACCGGAATATCCATCTGCTCTTTCAAGGTCTGTTCAATGATGAAACATTCTGGCGCCTTGATATCCTCAAGATTGATCCCGCCAAAGGTCGGCCCCATCAGTCGCACTGCATTGATGAACGCATCCGGGTCCTCGGTATCCAGCTCGATGTCGATGGAGTTCACATCGGCGAAACGCTTGAACAGAACCGATTTACCCTCCATCACCGGTTTCGATCCCAGCGCGCCAAGGTTCCCCAAACCCAACACAGCGGTTCCGTTGGAAATCACCGCCACAAGGTTCCCCTTGTTGGTGTAATCATACGCCGTCTCCGGGTTCTCCGCGATCGCCTCGCAGGGAACCGCTACACCGGGCGAGTAGGCCAGCGACAGATCGCGCTGGGTTGTCATCGGCACGGTCGCGGTAATCTCAAACTTGCCGGGCGTGGGTTCGAGGTGAAAGGCCAGTGCCTCTTCGCGGGTATATTTTTGATTTGCCATTATGGGACTCGATTTTTTCCGTTCCGCTCTGCTTACCGGGCTGAGGCGCGGGCCTCAACAGGCACAATCGGGGCTTTCGCCCTGCGTTTCGCATCGGTACAGTTTTCCAAAGCATCCGGGGGGACAGCGTGACATCACAAAAAGCCGCCGTAACGCCCATGATGGCGCAGTATCTGGACATCAAAGCCCAGTACGCCGGCGCGCTGCTGTTCTATCGAATGGGTGATTTCTATGAGCTGTTTTTTGACGACGCCGTGGCAGCGGCAGAGGCTTTGGACATCGCGCTTACAAAACGTGGCAAACACATGGGCGAAGACATTGCCATGTGCGGCGTGCCAGTTCACGCGGCGGAAGGGTATCTACTGACCCTCATCCGCAAAGGGTTCCGCGTCGCCGTCTGTGAACAGATGGAAGACCCGGCAGAGGCCAAAAAGCGTGGCGGGTCTAAAGCCGTCGTGCACCGTGATGTGGTCCGCTTGGTCACGCCGGGAACATTGACAGAAGACAGCCTTCTTGATGCACGGCGGCACAACTATCTGGCCGCTTTCGCGACGGTGCGGGAAAAAGCGGCGCTTGCATGGGTTGATATCTCGACCGGTGCGTTTTCCGTCATGTCCTTGCCGCAGGTCCGGCTGGGCCCCGAGCTTGCCCGCCTCATGCCAAGTGAGTTGATTGTGTCGGATATGGAAGATCGTGAAGTGGAAGAGATCGCCGAGGAAAACCGCATCTCTCTCACGCCTCTCGCGCGTTCCGCCTTTGACAGCACGGAAGCAACAAACAAGCTTTGCAAGTTATTCAAAGTCGACACGATGGAGGCATTCGGGTCGTTTGAACGCCCCGACCTTTCTGCCATGGGCGCGTTGATTGACTATCTCGATATCACGCAGAAGGGCAAAATGCCCCTCCTCCGCCCCCCGGTGAAAGAGGCCGGGGCCCGCGTCATGCAAATCGACGCCGCGACCCGGCGCAATTTGGAGCTGACACATGCTTTGTCGGGCGGTCGTGCTGGATCATTGGTGGCCGCGATTGACCGGACGGTCACGCCAGGCGGCGGGCGGTTGTTGGAACGGCGTCTTTCATCGCCGTCCCGTCAGCTAGACACAATCCGCGATCGCCATGACGCGGTGGGTTTCATGGAGGAACAGTCTCACATTCGCGAAGACCTGCGCGACCGCCTGCGCCGCGTGGCAGATTTGGAACGGGCTTTGTCTCGTCTGGGTTTGGATCGGGGCGGACCCCGTGATCTAACCGCCATTCAACGAGGCCTAGAACAAGCCGATGCGATCTATAGTGCCCATACGGGTGGCGACATTCCCGATTTAATCGCTGCAAGTCTGGAAAATCTGAAAGGTCACGACACCCTTCTTGATCTGCTGTCCGAGGCGCTTATTGCTGAGCCGCCGCTTTTGATCCGCGATGGCGGTTTTATCGCGGAAGGATACGAACAAGACCTCGATGAAGCGCGCAAACTGCGTGACGAAGGGCGCGGGGTGATTGCAGGCATGCAGGTCGAATATGCTGACCTCGCCGGCATTCAAAGCCTGAAAATCAAACACAACAACGTTCTTGGTTACTTCATCGAAGTCACGGCGACTCATGCCGAAAAAATGCTGTCGGAGCCGCTCAATGAGACCTTCAAACATCGCCAGACCACGGCCAACCAGCTGCGCTTCACAACGCCCGACCTCACGGAAATGGAAAGCAAGATCCTCAATGCCGGTGGACGCGCGATTGAAATTGAAAAACGGCTCTATGACACTCTGAAGCAGGCGATTTTGGACAAAGCGGATGCACTGTCAACGGTCGCCGCTGCTCTGTCAGAACTTGATCTGACCTGTGCTCTGGCGGACCTTGCCGCCGGAGAAAACTGGTGCCGCCCGCAAATTGATGACACCCGCGCCCTTACTATCACTAGAGGCCGACATCCCGTGGTGGAGCAAGCCTTGCGCGCAGCGTCAGGCGCGCCCTTCATTGCCAATGATTGCGAATTGGGTGGGGAAAGCGATATTTGGCTTCTCACCGGCCCCAACATGGCCGGTAAATCTACCTTCCTGCGTCAGAACGCGCTTTTTGCAGTACTCGCTCAGATGGGCAGTTTCGTTCCCGCCCAATCCGCCCATGTCGGACTGGTCAGTCAGCTTTTCAGCCGGGTAGGTGCCTCTGACGACCTGGCCCGGGGTCGATCCACCTTCATGGTTGAAATGGTAGAAACGGCTGCGATCCTCAATCAAGCGGATGCCCATTCACTGGTGATCCTAGATGAGATTGGTCGTGGAACCGCGACCTATGATGGCCTCTCCATTGCCTGGGCGACACTCGAACATCTACACGAAGTGAATGGCTGCCGTGCGCTTTTCGCCACGCATTATCATGAGTTGACTGCGCTTTCGGAAAAGCTGGACCGCGTCGACAACGCAACTGTGTCCGTGAAAGAGCACGAAGGCGATGTGATCTTTCTTCACGAAGTGCGGCGTGGTGCGGCGGATCGCAGTTATGGCGTACAGGTGGCCAAACTGGCCGGTCTGCCGCAATCCGTTGTGGATCGGGCACGCACCGTTTTGGATGCTTTGGAAAAAGGTGACAGGGAAGGCGGCGCGAAACGTGAGGCCTTCATTGATGATCTGCCCCTCTTCGCCACCCCTGCCCAGCAAGCCGCACCAATCTCCGGTCCGTCTGCGGTAGAAGAGCGACTGGATGAGATCCTGCCGGATGAACTGACCCCCAAAGACGCTCTTAACCTGATCTACGAACTCAAGGGCCTGACCAAATGATCTTTGACCGCGACGTGGGGATTCCCCTGCCCGATGGCACGCGCCTGTCCGCGGCCCTTTGGATGCCCGACGACGCCCATGACACCCCGGTGCCTGCGATCCTCGAATACCTGCCTTACCGCAAAACTGACGGCACGCTTGAACGCGACCACGGCATGCACCCGCATTTCGCGCGACATGGTTATGCCAGCATCCGGGTGGATCGGCGAGGCTGTGGCGATAGCGGAGGGCTGTTCGATGACGAATACTCCGAAGAAGAATTGCAGGACGGCGAAGACATCATAGCTTGGATTGCTGCGCAGCGCTGGTGTACAGGCTCGGTCGGCATGCAGGGGATTTCTTGGGGCGGGTTTAACGGGATGCAAATCGCCGCGCGCCAACCCAAGGCACTCAAAGCAGTGATATCCATCGGAACAACAGTGGATCGCTATCACGACGACATCCACTACAAGGGCGGTGTCCAGTTGAGCGAAAATGTGGGCTGGTCCGCGACTGTTCTATCGTGGTTTTCCATGCCGCCCGACCCGGACCTGCGTCCGAATTGGCGGGAGATGTGGCTAGAGCGGTTGGAGAACACGCCCTTCCTGGCGGAACGCTGGACCCGTGCGGCAGATCGGAGTGACTATTGGAAACACGGGTCGGTCTGCGAAAATTACGGCGCGATAAAGGCCCCGGTTCTGGTGATGGGTGGTCTGCATGATGGTTATCGCAATGCCATGGCCGCGATGGTCGAGAACTGTCCGACACCCGTGAAATCCATCCTAGGACCGTGGAGCCATAAGTACCCCAACATCACCACGATAGGGCCCGGCATTGATTATCTGGGCCTCGCACTCCGCTGGTGGGACCGGTGGTTGAAGGGGGCAGAAACAAAGGTTGAGGATCTACCGGACTACACTGCCTACATCATGGAAAGCTGTTTTCCCGACCCAGCGCTAAAGCATCGTGAGGGCCGATGGATGGGCGTGAACGATTTCTCTGCCGATACCCAGGAAAGTGTGTGGTTTCATCTCGGATCAGGTGGGGCGCTAGGTGATAAAACCTCCGTCAACGCCAAGCTGGAAACGAATCTCAGATGTGGGGAGCAGTGCGGGGAGTTCTTCCCTTTCGGATTTGGCCCCGGAGAACTGCCGGGCGATCAAACGGACGACAATGAGCGCGGGTTGTCCTTTGTGACGGAGGCGCTGTCTGGCGGCTCGACCCTACTTGGTGCACCACGGCTCAGCCTTTCGCTTTCGTCAGATAAACCCAAGGCACAGATCGTGGCGCGTCTAAGTGACGTTCGCCCGGATGGGAGGGCCACACTGATCACCCAAAGCCTTTTGAACCTGCGTCATAGGAACGGTTTCGAAGCCAAGGAAGACTGCATCCCGGGTGAGATATTTGACATTGAGCTTGTCTTCGATCAATGCGCCTACGCACTGCCCAAAGGTCACAAACTCTGCTTGTCTTTGTCTTGCAGTTATTGGCCTTACGCGTGGCCGGAGGGAGAGGCGTTCAACCTGACCCTTTCCGAAGGAAAACTTAGCATCCCACTCTGTCCAGACACGGCTGTTGAAACCAAATTCGAAGCGCCTCCGCCGGTCGAAACGCGTGAGATTCGTATGCTATCCGTGAGCGAAGAGAAGAAATCTTGGGAAACGCGCCCTGATGGGACACGCGTCTTG
>JBCCAJ010000333.1:0-3933 GCA_039814845.1 Pseudomonadota bacterium
CATTCCGTGCTGGAGGTCAGCCGCATCAACCGCATCCCCCACGCCTCCGTCTGTGGTGGGCGGGCGCGCTGTTCCACTTGCCGCATCCGCGTGGTGGAAGGGCATGAGGCGCTACCGCCCCCGTCAGAGCATGAAACCCGTGTGCTGCAACGGGTCGCCGCGCCAGAAAATGTGCGCCTGGCCTGCCAGCTGCGGCCCGCCGATGATCTGACCATTTCCACGCTTATGCCCGGCAATGTGGATGCCGCGCGGGGGGTGGCGATTGATCGCTATCACTGGGGCGTGGAACAAGAGGCCACGATCCTTTTTTGCGATCTGCGCGGGTTTACGAAAATGTCGGAGGGCAAACTGTCCTATGACGTGGTTTTCTTGCTAAACCAGTTTCTGGGCCGCATGGCCGAGGCCATTCAGGATTCCGGTGGGTTCGTCGACAAGTTCATGGGCGATGGCATCATGGCCATCTTCGGGATGGACACATCTGTGGAAAAAAGCGCGACCCAGGCGATACAGGCCGCGCGGGCCATGGGCGGCGTACTCGATGCTCTCAATCAAACGCTCCATGATGAACTGCCTTCCCCCCTCCAGATCGGGATCGGATTGAATACCGGGCCAGTGGTTCTGGGCCGCATCGGAGCCGGGCATCGAACCGGCGCGGCGGCCCGGATCACCGCCCTTGGGGAGACGGTCAATACCGCCAGCCGGCTAGAGGGGCTGACCAAATCGCTGGAGGTGCAGATCATCGTCTCAAAAGCCACGATGGCGGCATCAGGCCTAACCTCCAGCGATACCATGACCCCCCACGATCTGGAGGTGCGCGGCATGACCCAACCCGTGGCCGTCTACACCGTCAAACGCGCCACTGACCTGCCAGCGTTGGAACCGGCTTGATGCAACCCCTCAATACCTGTTCTTACAAATAGACCTTTTCTCAGCGAAACGAGAGCGCCTTCGCATGGCCCCGGTCTGGCGATCCTGACCTGTGAACAGCAGCGCTTTATTTATCGGTTCCTGGACTCCATCCGAGCGACATTCTGCAATTACCATTTCGCCAGGCCCTGGGTGGGGCCAGGCGAAGGCGCGGCGGACTGCGTCCTTGATTCCGCGCCACTGAGTGATCTCAGGCAACAGAGTTTCCCAGACACCTCAAAGCCCATCATTCGCACGCCTCACAGTTTCTGTCGCTTTCAGGCGGATCACAGACCAAGAATTCCCCTATCTCCTCTATATGACCAACCGCTACCGCCTCCATTGGGTGCCAGACAACGCCTCCCTCGTCATCCGGCTTGCGCTGGAGGAGATGGGCGTGCCCTACGACGCCGTGCTGGTGGATCGCGTGGCAGGGGCTCATAAGTCGGCCGATTACCTTAAGATCAATCCGGCGGGCTTAATCCCTGCGCTGGAAACCCCCGACGGTGCGATCTTCGAAACGGCGGCGATCCTGCTCTGGCTGGCAGACCGTCATGGCAAGATGGCCCCCGCACCCGATCACCCCTACCGGGGCGCGTTTTTGAAATATCTCTTCTTCACCTCAAACACGCTGCATGTGGCCGCACGGATGCGGTTCTACCCAAATCAGTATCTCGGGGAAGACACCGAAACCCACCCCACCCTGCGCACCCATCTGCAAAAAGAATTCCGCCGCCATCTGGACCTGCTGGAAGCAGCTTACGCCAAAAAAGATGGCGGTCTGGGCGGGGACCTTTCCATCGTTGACGTCTATGTGGCCTGCGTTTGCCGTTGGTGCATGCTATACCCGAAGGATGAAACGAAGGATTGGTGTCAGATCTCCCAGTGGCCGCACCTGCACGCCATGGCAACGCGGCTTGAGGCTTGTGACTGCACCCAAGCGGCTATATCTGCCGAAGGGTTGGGGCCAAACCCCTTCACCAATCCCGTGCACCCGACACCGCCCGAAGGCCGCGTAATGTAATGTTCCTGTCTGTGTTCGATATGTTCAAGGTGGGCATTGGCCCGTCCTCATCGCACACGATGGGGCCGATGGTGGCGGCTGGACGGTTCTTGGACCTGATGCGCGCCTCACCGTTCGAATTCTATGGGGTGAAGGCATCGCTCCATGGCTCTTTGGCTTTCACGGGCGTGGGCCACGCCACGGACCGCGCCACCATTCTTGGCCTCGCCGGGATCATGCCGGACACCTACGATCATGAGAAAGCAGAGGCGCTGCTGACCCAGATCAGGGAGACAGATCTGATCCATCCACCCGAGCTGGGCGAACTACAGTTCAACCCCCGCGAAGATCTCAGCTTCGATTACGGCCCGCGCCTGCCTGGTCATGCCAACGGAATGATCCTGTCGGCCACAGATGCGCAGGGCGATGTGACCCTGCAAGAGACATACTATTCCATCGGCGGCGGCTTCGTGATGACCGAAAGTGAACTCGCCGCTGGGCGCAACACCGATCCCGGCGCACCCGTACCCTACCCGTTCCAGAACGCCGAAGAGATGCTGGAAATGGCCCAAACCTCGGGCAAATCAATTGCGGACATGAAACGCGCCAATGAGATCAGCCGCAGCGATGTGGATCGCATGCAGACGGGCGTCGCACAAATTTGGCAAGTGATGAATGACTGCATTGAACGCGGCTTGAAGTCCGAAGGCATTCTACCCGGCGGCCTTCAGGTGCGCAGACGCGCGAAGGGCATCCATGACGCGCTTCTGTCTGAGCGCGGCGCCAACCTGAGCGCGCCGCATCTCATCAATGATTACATCGCCGTCTACGCCATGGCCGTGAACGAAGAAAACGCAGCCGGGGGTCAGGTGGTGACCGCGCCCACCAACGGCGCGGCGGGCGTGGTGCCAGCGGTGATCAAATACTGGCTGGAACATGTGCCGGGGGCCACCCCGCGACAGGTGGAGGAGTTCCTGCTGACCGCGTCAGCCATAGGCGGGCTGGTCAAACACAATGCCTCGATCTCCGGCGCCGAAGCGGGCTGTCAGGCGGAAGTGGGCAGTGCAGCCGCCATGGGTGCGGCAGGCCTTGCCGCCGTGATGGGCGGCACGCCAGAGCAAATCGAAAACGCCGCTGAGATCGCGCTGGAGCACCACCTGGGCATGACATGCGACCCGGTCAAAGGACTGGTGCAGGTGCCATGCATCGAACGCAACGGGCTGGGCGCGATGAAAGCCGTGACGGCCGCCAGCCTCGCGCTGCGCGGGGACGGGTCGCATATCGTGTCGCTGGATGTCTGCATTGAAACAATGCGCCAAACCGGCGAAGACATGATGGAACGCTACAAGGAAACTTCGCTCGGCGGGCTGGCCGTCAACGTACCTAACTGCTGATGGAAAACGCCCTTGGATAATGGGGCCCGCACAGGCTTGGGCCTCGGCCTCATGGTCGCTTTCGCGCTTTTTGCGCCAATCATGGATGCGCTGGCCAAACTGATCGGGGACAGCGTCGCAGTGGGCCAGATCGCCGCCACGCGGTTCGTGGCGCAATCCATCCTTCTTTTCCCGCTGACGTTGCTCTTTGGATGGCTCCACCGGCCCGACGCGCGCGAAATGGCCCTGCATCTGACCCGCGCGGCCCTTTTGCTGATCGCCACCGGGTTCTTCTTCACCGCGCTCCGCTTCATGCCCATGGCCGATACGATCTCCATCTTCTTCGTGGGGCCATTCTTCGTGCTGCTGCTGGGGCGGCTGTTCTTGGGCGAAGAGGTCAGCCCAAAAGGCTACGCCGCCTGCCTGGTGGGCTTCATCGGCGCGCTGTTCATCATTCAACCCAGCTTTGCCACTGTGGGCCTCACCGCCCTTTTTCCGCTGGTCACAGCAGTCACCTTCGCCATCTACCTCGTGCTGACCCGCCAAATGGCCACCCGCATGCACCCGATCACGATGCAAGTCTATACGGGCTTCGCCGCGCTTCTCCTCGCCCTACCCATCTTGTGGGCCTTCGACGGTTCAGGCTTTCAC
>JBCCAJ010000266.1:0-4597 GCA_039814845.1 Pseudomonadota bacterium
ACGCTCAGAATATGTGCGCCTTCCATAACGCGGCCGGTGTGCGGATCTCGCGCCGGTGTCAGGACGGCGGCGCTGTCATCGACAAGCGTGAATTCCAACTCGGTGGCCGCCATCACGCGCCAACCGCGCGCAGTGTAGCGATCAAGCAAGGCCGCCAATCCGTGACGCGCATCGCCCATAAAGGGTGTTCCGTCTTCGTGATACATGCTCATCGGCACAAGCGGTGTGGGATTGGGCAACCACGGCATCGGCACCGGGCCGCGATCCGTGGGGCGAAGCATGCCATCGGCATCCCCGGTGGCAAAGACCAGCGGAGAGGCCTCCACATCCGCGCCGAAAATGTCGACATTCATGATCGACATGGGCATCCGCAACGCGCCGCTGTCGAGCTTGTCCATGTAGGACATCGGCACCCGCTTTCCGCGCATCTGACCGTTCAGATCACAGGCCGCAATGCGGAAGGTGCGGGCGTCGGTCACATCCATCGGTTGGATTTATCCGGCAACCGAGGCCGCATAAATGCTGTCGATCGTGGCGCCCAGCGTGCTGTCGAAATCGGCCTCGGATTGCTGGGCGGAAAGACCCTCTGTAAGAGCGCGGGAGAAGCTGGCGATCATCCCGGTGTTATTGGACAGCCGCCCGTTGGCCTCTTCGCGGGAATAGCCACCGGACAGGGCCACGACACGCATGATGCGCGGGTGATCAACGAGGGATTTGTAGTGATTGGCCGTCTCAGGCAGGGTCAACTTGAGCATCACCTGTTGGTCGGTGGGCAGGGCATCGAGATGTTTGGCGATCTCGTCGCGGAGGATGTCTTCTGCCTCTGCTTTGTCGGCGATGGAGATAGTTACCTCAGGCTCAATGATCGGGATCAGGCCGTGACCAAGTATCTGCGCACCCACCTCGAATTGCTGCGCCACGATGGCAGCAATGCCGGAAGGGGAGGCCGCATCAACAACCGATCGCATCTTGGTGCCGAAAATGCCCTTCTCATTGGCACGGGTCAGAAGCGCATCGAGATCGGGCATGGGTTTCATCAATTTTACACCATCATCCGCGTCCGCGAGCCCCTTGTCGACTTTCAGAAACGGTACAACGCCGCGGTTTTCCCAAAGGTATTGCGCGGTGGGTGTACCATCGATTTCGCGGTCCATGGTCATCTCAAAGAGGATCGCACCCACCACCTTGTCGCCGGTAAAGGCCCGGGATTTGATGATGCGCGAGCGCATGGCGTGGATCATGTCGAACATTTCCGCCTCGCCGGAATATTGATCCTCCGCCACGCCGTATAGGCCCAGAGCTTTGGGGGTAGAGCCGCCCGATTGATCAAGCGCGGCGATGAACCCCGGGCCGGATGTGACCTTGGCGGTTTGTTCTGCGTTCGACATCGGCGTTCTCCGTTCTGACATACCCTCTCAGGCTTTAGGGGAGAGGGGGCGGGGTTGCAAATGTGGTGGCGCTAACACATGACTGCGCGGGTTGCGCGGTTGGATGCGTATTTTTGAAATGATGAAGCAGGGGGCGTGGCGCTATGACGTGAGGGCCGCGACGCCGGGCAATGTTTTGCCTTCCATCCATTCCAGGAACGCGCCGCCCGCAGTGGAGATGTAGGTAAAGTGTTGCGCGGCCCCGGCTTTGTTGAGGGCCGCGACCGTATCCCCCCCGCCTGCAACGGAGATGAGATTGCCGGTTTCGGTCAGGCCCGCCGCATGGGCGGCGGCGGCGTTGGTGGCTTTGTCGAAGGGCGCGATTTCAAAGGCGCCGAGGGGGCCGTTCCAGATCAATGTCTGGCTGGCGTCAAAGGCCGAGGCGATGCGCGCGACGCTGCCAGGGCCTGCGTCGAGGATCATGGCGTCGTCGGGGCAGGCATGGGCAGGGACGGTGTCGTTTTCTGCGCCTTCTGCGAAATCCTTGGCGACGACAACGTCCGATGGCAGGATGATTTCGCAGCCTGCCGCGCCCGCCTTGGCCATTATTTTGCGGGCGGTGTCGGCCATGTCGTGTTCGCAAAGCGATTTGCCGACGTTTAAACCCTGGGCGGCGAGGAATGTGTTGGCCATACCGCCGCCAATCACCAGCTTGTCGACGCGCCCCACGAGATTGCCCAGCAGGTCAAGCTTGGTGGAGACCTTGGCCCCGCCGACAACGGCCGTGACAGGGCGTTTGGGAGTGGCGAGAGCGGCTTCCAGCGCTTGCAGTTCGGCCTGCATCAAGCGGCCCGCGCAGGAGGGGAGATGCTGCGCGATGCCGGTGGTGGACGCATGCGCGCGGTGGGCGGCAGAGAAAGCATCGTTGCAATAGACATCGCCGAGGGCAGCAATACGGGCGGCGAAATCAGGGTCGTTGGCTTCTTCGCCCGGGTAAAAGCGGATGTTTTCCATCAAAAGGACCTCGGCAGCGCGGGCCTCTTCGGTGAGCGCTTCGGCCCCTTCGAGTGTTTCGATGAACTGGACGGAGTGGCCCAGGGCCGCCTCAAGCGCTGGCACGATCTGGCGCAGCGACATTTCATCGACGACCTTTCCCTTAGGGCGTCCAAAATGGGCGATGAGCATCGGCTTGCCGCCTGCCGTAAGGATTGCCTTTACCGTTGGGACGATGCGGTCAATGCGGGTGGTGTCTGTCACACGGCCCTGATCCACGGGCACGTTGATGTCGACACGGGTGAGCACGGTCTTGCCTGCAAGATCCATCTGATCGAGGGTTTTCCAGCTCATGTCATCACTCCCACATCCCAAAATTCGCGCCTCTATTGGCGGCTTGAGGCCGAAGGGTCAACACCTGGGCGGGCATTCGTCTTGGCTTTCTGATGCGGAGCGCTTACCTAACCTGGAACGCAAGTTGACAGGAGAGCCAGATGGCCGAGATCAAAGACCCCGAGAACACAATCCTGATGGAGCTGAAGGACGGCACAGTGACGATTGAGCTGCTGCCCGATGTGGCGCCTCTGCACGCAGAACGGATGAAGGAACTGGCCCGCTCTGGTGCCTATGACAACGTGGCCTTCCACCGGGTGATTGACGGGTTCATGGCGCAGACAGGCGATGTGGCCAACGGCAATATGGAGGGTGACTTCAACCTGCGCATGGCGGGCACCGGCGGCAGCGACTTGCCCAACCTGAAGGCGGAATTTTCCGGCGTGCCCCATGATCGCGGCACTCTGGGTGCGGCGCGGTCCCAGAACCCCGACAGCGCCAACAGCCAGTTCTTCATTAACTTCTCTGACAACCATTTCCTGAACCGTCAGTACACGGTCTATGGCCGCGTGATCGACGGGATGGACCATGTGGACGCCATCGCGCGCGGTGAGCCGCCCATGTCGCCCGACCGGATGATCAGCGTGAAGGTTGCGGCAGATGCATAAGCTTGGGATTATTGCAGCCTGCGGGCTGATATGCGCTCCTGTTGCTGGGCCGGCTTTGGCCACAGGCATTGATATTCAGGTGGCCGGCGTGGCCAATGGCACGATCTCCATCGACCTGCTGGAGGATGTGGCCCCCAAACACGTGGAGCAGATGACGGCGCTCGCCGAGCAGGGTTTTTACGACGACGTGTATTTCCACCGGGTGATCAATGGCTTCATGGCCCAGACGGGCGATGGTGAGAATGCCGAGGTGGAAGATGGCAACACGCGATATGCGGGCACGGGCGGCAGTGAAATGCCCGACCTGAACGCGGAGTTTTCCAATATCTCCTTTGAACGGGGTATCGTGGGTATGGCCCGCAGTTCGAGCCCCAACAGCGCCAACAGCCAGTTTTTCATTGTCTTCGACGATGCCACCTTCCTTGACGGGCAGTACACGGTCGTGGGCCGGGTGACGTCGGGTATGGACATCGTGGACAAGATCAAGAAGGGCGATGCCCGCACGGGTGCGATCACCGGTGAGCCGGATCGCATGGTGAAGGTCACAGTGACCGATTGACCGTGACCGGTTACGAACCGATCAATACGCTCAAGCCCGTTGCTGCGGGCTTATGGGTGGTGGATGGCGCGCCGTTGACGCGCGCGTTCGTGCCTGTACCGACGCGATCTGTCATTGTGCAATTGCAGGGCGCGGGGCTTTGGGTCTATGCCGCGTGCGATTTGACGGATGGTTTGGCCGCGGATCTTCGTGCGCTGGGGGCGGTTGAACATATTGTGACGCCCAATCCCGATTACACAGAGCAGGTCAAGGGTTGGGCAGAGGCGTTCCCCGATGCGGCTTTTTGGGACCCTGACAACCTGAAACCCGATGAGGCGGAAGAGCCATGGCGCGGGCAGTTGCATCAGCTGGTCGTGCGCGTTCGCCCCGGGCGGCACGAGGCCGTCTTTTGCCATCGTCCATCGCGGACGCTTTTTTTCGCGGACCTGTTTGAGATGTTGGAGACACGGCATTTGCCCGTTTGGGTGCGGCCCATCGTCTGGTTTTCGGGCACGGATGACAGCGGCGGACACCTGCGTCCGACGCTGCGCTGGGGCCGGAAATACGACGACAAACTGACGCTGGGCCGCGATGTCGAGACGATCATGGACTGGGGCGCGAGGGGGATGATCCCCGGCCATGGGCGGGTCATTGAGGCCCATGCCAACGGTCAGTTGGAGCGGGCATTTCGCAAAGAG
>JBCCAJ010000193.1:0-5652 GCA_039814845.1 Pseudomonadota bacterium
CCGACCAAAGAAAAGCTGCTGGGTGCCGCGCGTGATCTCTTCTGGACGCGCGGCTATTCAAATGTTTCTGTCCGTGACATCACCGGGGCAGCGGGCGTCGATGCGGCTTTGGTATCGCGCTATTTTGGCGGCAAACGGGGGCTCTTTGAGGCCACGCTTGCAGAGATCCCAAGCTGGTCTGCGCTGGACGTTGATAACGCGCAAGTGTTGACCGAAGCGGTCGCCAGTTTTTCCCATCCCTTCGATCCCGCCACAGAAGAAGCCAACGCGTTCACCATGCTACTGAGCAATATCATCGACCCCGAAATGGGTAACCGGATCCGTGATCTGGTGCAAACGGCACTGGCTGAACCCTTGGCCGCAAAGCTGGGTGGGCCGCACGCCGGAGACCGTGCCGCAATGATCCTGGCCGCACTTTTCGGGTTGGCGTTGATGCGCAAAAACTTCCAACTTGAGGCCTTGAAGGATCTGAGCCTTGAAGAGACCGCCGCCCGTGTCGCGCATTTGGTGGACGCGGCGAACAGGTTTGAAGGCTAATACAAAGCGCGCAAGAGAACCAAAGTTATCCCCGGAAAGCCCACAAGAATGGCGACCCGAACGATATCCGAGGCCACGAAGGGGATAACTGATTTATAGGTCTCAACCATCCGCGTCTTGGGATCCATGGAATTGATGACAAACAAATTCATCCCCACGGGCGGCGTGATCAGCCCCACCTCCACCACGATCAGAACAAGGATGCCAAACCAGATCGCCACCTCCTCCGGTGTCATGCCGAAATCAAGCTGTGAGATGATCGGAAAGAAGATTGGGATGGTCAGCAGGATCATTGACAGGCTGTCCATGAGGCAGCCGAAAATGAGGTAAAGCACGAGAATGCAAATCAGCACCGACCACGGCGACATCCCCAACGACACCACCCATTCCGACAATTCCTGCGGCACTTGGGTGAGCGCAAGAAAGCCGTTGTAGAAGGCCGCGCCCAGAATGATGAAGAAGATCATCGCGGAGTTCTTGGCGGTGGAATAAAAGCTTTCCACCAGTGACGCGCGGGTCAGCCCCCCGTTGAGAAGCGCGATCAGCCCGGTGCCAGCAGCGCCCACGGCCGCACCCTCGGTTGGCGTGAACCAGCCCATGTAAATGCCGCCAACGACCAACCCGAAGACCAGCAGCACAGGCCAGATATCAAGCAGCGCTTTCCAGCGATCTGCCGCCGGAACCCGGGGGCGAAGGCCCGCGCTGTCGGGTTTCAGCCGGACAAAGATGGCGATGGTCAGCATGTAACCGATGGCGGCCAAAACGCCGGGGATGAAGGCCGCGAGAAACAGCTTGGCGATGTTCTGTTCGGTCAGGATGGCGTAGATCACGAGGATCACCGAGGGCGGGATCAGGATGCCCAATGTGCCGCCTGCCGCCAGGGTGGCCGTGGAAAACCCGCCGGAATAACCGTAGCGTTTGAGTTCCGGCAGGGCGACCTGGCTCATGGTGGCTGCGGTGGCAAGTGAACTGCCACAGATCGCCCCGAACCCCGCACAGGCCCCGACGGAGGCCATGGCGACGCCGCCCTTGCGGTGGCCCAAAAACGCCGCCGCCGCCCGGAACAGCGCCTGAGACATGCCGCCCAAAGTGGCGAAATAGCCCATCAGCAGGAACATGGGGATGATAGAGAGCGAATAGCTGGAGAAGGTGGAATAGGTTTCATTCTTGAGCCGCGACAGCGCCACGGCCATGCCATCGGTGACCAAGTACAACCCGCCCAGCGCCACCAGAAACATCGCCAACCCAATGGGCACGCGCAGGAAAATGAGCCCCATCAGGACAGGAAAAGACGCGATGCCGATCTCCAAGGCGGTCAAAATTCCACCTCACCCGGATCGGGAAGCGCGCCCGCCAGGCGGGCAAACGGCATATAGACAGCAACCAAAGCGGCCACGATCGCGGCCACAAGGCTTGCGCCATAGGCCCACCAGATCGGGAACTGCAGCATGAAGGTGGTTTCATTATAGGCCATCTTGTCGAGCGTGCCGATATAGAGCCGCTGGGCGATCAGGATGAGGACGGCAGCAAAGACCAGTTCTACCAGCACACTGATCACACGGTTCAGGACGGCGGGCATGTAGGATGTGAAAATGTCGACCGACGCATGAGAGCGGGTGATCTGGCAGAGCGGCAGGAAGGCGAAAATGGCAAAGGCCATGCCTGCTTCGACCAGTTCAAAATCGCCCAGAAGCGGCCCCACACCGATGCCGATCAGCCAATCGGCCGTGCCCGGCGCGAAGCCTTGAAGCAAATCGCCGTGAAGCCAGCCGTTCAGGATGCGCCCCGCGACCGATACACAAGTGACCGCGATGAGGCTCACAAGCACAAGCCCGCCCAGCACGGCCATCGCCCTTGCCAGTGTCAGAACCGCTTTGTGCATCGCCCTACCCCACAAAAGCAAACCGGCGCCTCGTTAGCGCATTTACGGGACAATCGGTATCTTTTTTCGCCGACTTTACGAACGCGAAAAAAGATGAATTTTCCGACGATCCCGCAAATGCACCCAAAGGCGCCGGCCGCGGATCAATCTGAATTACTGGGACTTTTCGGTAATCAGTCCTTTGGCTTGATCGACCAGCGCTTGGCCGTCAAAGCCTTTCTCGTTCATCTCGGCGATCCAGTTGGCCTCCACATTGCCAGCGGCGGCCTTCCATTCGGCGATCTGATCCGGCGTCAGGTCAATGATGTTGTTACCAGCGTCTTCCGCCAGTTTGCGGGCGGGGCCGTCGCTGTCCTGCATGGTCTTGCCAGCCAGGGCAGAGAAATCCGCGCCAGATTCCGCGTCGATGATCGCCTTAAGGTCATCGGGCAGCGCTTCCCACTTGTCCTTGTTCATCGCGAAGATAAAAGCGGCCGTATAAAGCGGCTCATCCCCGAAGGTCGTGTGGTTTTTCACCAGTTCGGGCACTTTCAAAGCCGCTGTCACCTCCCACGGGATGACGCCCGCGTCGATGACGCCTTTGGACAGTGCCTCAGGCATGGCAGGCACGGGCATGCCCACGGGTGTCGCGCCCAATTCGCCCAGCATGCCGGTGATCACACGGGTGGGCCCGCGCACCTTCATGCCGTTGAGGTCTGACACGCTTTCCACCGGTTTGTTGGAATGGATGACACCCGGGCCATGGACCCAAACGCCCAGGATCTTCATATCCTTGAAATCGGCGTCCATCATGTTGGCGTCAGCGTATTCCCAATAGGCACGGGAGGTATCCTCGGCGTTGGTCATCATGAAGGGCAGCTCAAAGACTTCAAGCTGCGGGAAGCGGCCCGGCGTGTAACCCGCGACGGTCCAGATGATATCGGCCACGCCGTCGACCACCTGACTGGCCAGTTCCGGGGGTTTGCCGCCCAGCTGCATCGAGGGGAAATGATCAATCTGAATGCGCCCGTCGGAGGCCGCCATCACCCGTTCGGCCCAAGGCACGAGGATGAGGTTGGGCACATTGGCCTGCGGCGGCAGGAACTGGTGCATCTTGAGCGTCACTTCCTGCGCCAAGGCGGCCCCGCTCAGGCTTGCGGCCATCAGCGCCGCAGCGGCGGTACGGGCTGCGAATTTCATGAAAGTCATACGGGTTTCCTCCCTTGGAGATGGGTGACCGGGCTGGATGTGCCGCGAGCCACAACTGATGCACTGTGACACCGTTTTTTTGGGCTTTGCAACCGGGAAGGTGGGCGCTTTGCACTACCTTTTCGTCGTATCGAACGGCAGAACTGCTTTGGCTGGCCCCGGTCTGGCCCCGGTCTGGCCCTGGTCTGGCGATCCAGATATCAGAGCGGCAGCCGTTTATGGTTGGGTTCCCGGATCCCCTTCGGCCGATAGCCTGCAACTGCAAGCAATCGCTTGCCAGGCAACGCCCGAAGGCACGGCGGACTGTGTCCTGGATTTCGCGCCGAGGCCGATTTTACCATCTGGCGTTCAACCAAGGCAGCATATCCCCAGGCCACCCGCCGCCCGAGCGCATGGACCTCGGTCGCCACAGGCACGCCGCTGCGGCGGTGGTGTCATCATGGCGCGCCAAAACCGCGCCCGGCCGTGCGGCGGCTTTCACTGTCGCTTGTCCTTGGCGTTCCCCATTGGCCGTGCGCTGCTTCCCCAGTTCAGCGATATGGGGGTCGACATCAGACCGGGGCGATGTCGTCGCGCTTGCATGGATTTCACCATGTTCCAATTCCACCGCGCCGCCTACGATTTCATCGCTTAGGATCAGTGCGGCATTGGCGAGGACATGGGTTTGTGGCAAGGCTTTACCCTGCGGAGGAAACGTTGATGGGTTACAGGCGATACGCTGTCTACTATGTCCCGCCGCCGGGGCCATTCGCGGCGTTCGGTGCGGCTTGGCTGGGGTGGGATTTGGAACGGGGCACGGTGGCCCACCCGGACATGCCCAGCCTGCCCCTGCCGGTGGAGGACATCACGGCCACGCCGCGCAAATACGGGTTTCATGCCACGCTTAAGCCACCTTTTCGCTTGGCCGACGGGCGCACTGAAGGTGAATTGATGGACGCCGTGGACATCTTGGGGTCGCGTACATTTCACCCGGTCATGGGCCTCAGGTTGGAGTTGGTTCAACTGGGCCGTTTTCTGGCGCTGAAGGCCACGGGGCATACGGCGCAACTGGGCGGTCTTGCGGCGATGTGTGTCGAAACGCTGGATATGTTCCGCGCCCCGGCCAGCGATGGCGAACTGGCCCGCCGCCGTGGCGCAGGCCTGCGCCCGGGGCAGGAGGCGATGTTGATGCGGTGGGGATACCCTTACGTGATGGATGAATTCCGCTTTCACATGACGTTGACAGGCAAATTGCCCAAACCCGTGCTGACAGAGGTGCATGCCGCGCTGGATGGCGCGTTGCAGGACGTGGTGCCCGACCCCTTCACGCTCGATACCATCGCGCTGGTCGGGGAAGATGACGCAGGGCGGTTTCATCTGATCCATCGTCATACCCTGTCTGCCTGACCACGGTTTTGCGCCGACAACTTTGCGGCTATGAGCCGTTCAAATTGCGCGGCCACCTGCCCTGACACGCTGTCGTTTTCCGTACCGGACGGATCCACGATGCCCATCGCGTCGCCCTAATGTGAATGAAACCCCATCCCCGCGCTGCCAATGCGCGGGCCGCAGATACCGGAAGCATCGCAGACCGACAGCGGCGGCGTCATGGCAGGCCTTTCGCAAAGCGCTTGATTTCCCGGTTCATCGCGGCGGGATCGTCCGACGGGATGTGATGTCCCGTATCCAGTTCCACAATCTCGGCATGCGGGCAGGCCGCGCGAACCAGTTTGCGATAGGCCTCTCCGGTTAGAAGGCTGCGCGCGCCCACCTGGACCTGAAGTGGCAGGGTCAACTGCGACAGGGCCGAGGCACCGTCGAACCGCCCCGCCACGATCAACGCGTCCGAGAGCCCGGAAGGGTCGCCGTTGCGCAGCGTTTCGCGAAATCGCGCTTGGCCTTGCGCGTTGTCGATCCGGCTTCCCACGACCTTGGCAATGGTTCCCATCCCCGGCACCCGCGTCACCACAGGGGCCACAAAAGGTGTGTACCAAGAGATGATCTTCAAAGGCGCGCGCAGGGGCGTATCGATCAAGACCAGCCCGCGCAGGCGGTCAGGATATCGA
>JBCCAJ010000374.1:0-3464 GCA_039814845.1 Pseudomonadota bacterium
TTGCATCGCAGGCGATTATGGCCTGCAATACACAGTGCAGGAACTGGGCGCGGCGGTCGAACTGGGCCTGCCGCTGCCGATCCTTGTGTGGGACAATGCCAAACTGAAAGAGATTGAAGACAGCATGGTCCGCGCCCAGATTGCCCCCAATGCAGTGATCGCGGGCAATCCGGATTTTGCGGCCCTTGGTCGGGCCTATGGCACGTTGAGCGAGACGCCCCAAAGCGTGGAGGAGGTGGTCGCGGCCGTGCTGAATGCGTTCAAGGCAGATCGTCCGACGCTGATCCACGTAAGCGCAGGTGTAGCATCGTAAGTGCCATGGCGCGGAATCAAGGGCGCAAGCCCGCCGCGCCTTCGCCTGGCCCCACCCAGGGCCTGGCGAAACGAAAACTGCAGAGCGTTGCTCGGATTGAGTTCGGGAACCTAGGGATAAAGCGCTGCTGAACTGAGGTTTGAATCGCCAGACCGGGGCCAGCCAAAGTCGCTCTTTTGTCCTGCTGTAGAATAGCCATTCAACAAGGGCTTAAAACAATCTAAATTCCCCTCATGAGATACCTGCTCACCATCCTCTTGATCTGCCTCTCTCTCCCCGCCCATGCCGACATGCGCGTGCCGGGCAGTGAGGCGGAGATTTCCATGGGCTTTGTCCCCGTGGTCCAATCCGCCGCCCCTGCGGTGGTCAACATCTATGCGCGCCGGGTCGTCAACGTCCAAAGCCCCTTCGCCAATGACCCTTTCTTCCAGGGCCTCTTTCGTGATTTCGGCACGCCGCGCCAACGGGTGGAAAACTCGCTTGGCTCCGGCGTGATCCTTTCCGAGGATGGCATCGTCGTCTCCAACTACCACGTCGTCGGCAACAGCACCGACATCCGCGTCGTGCTCAATGACCGCCGCGAATTTTCTGCCCGCGTGCTGCTGTCGGATCAGGAAAGCGATCTGGCAATCCTGCAAATGGAAGACGCCCCCACCATGCCCGCGCTGCCCTTGCGTGACAGCGACACGGTGCAGGTGGGCGAATTGGTGCTGGCCATCGGCAATCCCTTCGGCGTGGGTCAAACCGTTAGCAGCGGCATCGTGTCGGGCCTCGCCCGCTCCGGCACCGCCACGGGCAATCTGCGCGGCTATTTCATCCAAACGGATGCGCCGATCAACCCCGGCAATTCGGGCGGTGCGCTGGTGGATATGAACGGCGCGCTCATCGGCATCAACACCGCGATCCTCTCCCGTTCGGGCGGTTCAAACGGCATCGGCTTTGCCATCCCATCTGCGCTGGTGGCGCAATTCGTGGCGCAGGCCCGCGATGGGCAAACTCAGTTTCAACGACCCTGGGCGGGCATCGACGGGCAGACCCTCACGGCGGATATGGCCGAAGGCTTCGGGCTCGACCGCCCCGGCGGGGTGGTGATCTCCCAACTTCACCCGCTCAGTTCTTTCCTCGACGCTGGATTCCAACCGGGCGACGTGGTGATCGCCGTCGATGGGCAAGAGGTGAACACCCCCCCCGAAATGATCTATCGCATGTCTGTCAGCGGCATCGGCAAAGCCGCCCGGATCACCCATATGCGCGATGGCCAAGAGGTCACGACCCCGGTGCAGATGATCGCGCCTCCTGACACCCCCTCGCGTGCGCAGCGTGTGACAGGGGAAGGGGCGGCCATTCCGGGAATGACGCTGTCGACCGTGAACCCGATCACCCTCGCGGAATACAATCTGGTCCTGTCGGCGCGCGGGGCCGTGGTGGATGATCCGGGCCGCATCGGTCAGCGCGCGGGGCTGCGCAAAGGCGATGTGTTGCGCGCGATCAATGATGTGCCTGTGCCCGATGCCAACGCGGCTGAGACCCTGCTGGAGGAGGCCTCTCGTCGATTGAACCTTGAGGTGCAGCGCGGCCAGCGGCGGTTATCCATGAACTTCCGGCTCTAAGCGATGGCCGATCTTTTCGACATCGCGCCGAATGCGCTCCCCGATACAGCGCCCAGACCTCTGGCCGACCGTCTCCGCCCGAAGACACTGCAAGAGGTAGTGGGCCAGGAACAGGTCATGGGGCCGGATGCCCCCTTAGGCGTGATGCTAACCTCAGGGTCTTTGGGCTCGATCATCTTCTGGGGCCCGCCCGGCGTAGGCAAAACCACCATCGCGCGCCTTCTGGCGGATGAGACCCAACTCCATTTCGTGCAGATCAGCGCGATTTTCACCGGCGTGCCGGAGTTGCGAAAGGTGTTTGAAGAGGCCCGCCTGCGGCGCACAAACGGGCAGGGGACGCTGCTGTTTGTCGATGAAATTCACCGCTTCAACAAGGCCCAGCAGGATGGGTTTCTGCCCCATATGGAAGACGGCACGATCCTTCTGGTCGGTGCGACAACCGAAAACCCAAGCTTCGAATTGAACGCCGCTCTTCTTAGCCGCGCGCAGGTGCTGGTGCTGGAACGGCTCACCCTCAAGGACCTTGAACACCTCGCCCAACGGGCCGAGGCAGAACTTGACCGCAAACTCCCCCTTGACGGCCCGGCGCGCGAGACGTTGCTGGAAATGGCCGATGGTGACGGCCGCGCACTGCTCAATCTGATCGAACAGGTCACCGCGTGGAAAGTGGAAGGCAAACTGGATGAGGCCGGTCTGCGCCAGCGCCTCACGCGGCGGGCCGCGAAATACGACAAATCTGGCGATGAACACTACAACCTGATCTCCGCGCTGCACAAATCCGTGCGCGGGTCTGATCCGGATGCCGCCGCCTATTGGCTGGCGCGGATGCTGGAAGGGGGGGAGGACCCAAGGTATCTGGCCCGCCGCATCACGCGCATGGCGGTGGAGGATATTGGGCTGGCCGACCCTCAGGCGCAGGCGCATTGTTTGCATGCGTGGGAGGTCTACGAACGGCTCGGCTCTCCTGAGGGCGAATTGGCACTGGCGCAGGCGGTGATCTATCTGGCGCTCGCTCCCAAATCCAATGCCGCTTATGTCGCCTACAAGGCCGCGCGGGCGGAGGCCAAGCGCACGGGCAGCGAACCACCCCCCAAGCATATCCTGAACGCGCCGACATCGCTCATGAAAGAGCAGGGGTATGGTGCGGGCTACGCCTATGACCACGACGCCGAGGATGGGTTTTCGGGGCAGAACTATTTCCCTGATGGGATGAAGCGTCCCGTTCTTTATCAACCGCCCGATCGCGGGTTTGAACGGGAGTTGAAAAAGCGCGTTTCGTATTTTGCCAAGCTACGCGAGCAGCGGGGCTGAGGCCTAACCGCAAAAAGAACGCCTTTGGATGGCACCTGTCTGGCGACCCAGAGTTCTGTGCAGCAGCGCTTCATCATTGGGGGCTCTGACTCTATCCGAGCGATGCCCTGCTCTTGCCAAGTCGCCAAGCCGTGGGTGAGGCGTGGCGGGCTTCGTCCTTGAATCCGCGTCCGGACGGCCAACTGCCGAGGGGTTAATCAAGACATGTCAGTCGCATCTCCCTGTCGCAA
>JBCCAJ010000483.1:0-2256 GCA_039814845.1 Pseudomonadota bacterium
CGAAAGCCGCTTTCGCCCGCGGGTCGGGTACGGGTTCATCGCACGAGCAATGCGCTTTATGAGGGAGGCAAAGGCCATGTGATCAAGATCGGGTCATTTGCGATCATATACGATGAAACTTGGCGTGATCTTATGTTGCATCGCACAGGTATCGCACAAGAACCGTGCAGAAATCCCACTGGGTTAGCCGCCGTAATACCGATCCCAGCGCTCTATCAGTTTTTGCTGTAAGTCTTTGGACCGACTGTTCCACCCGCGTGAGCCTTGTGGCCGTTGGCCAGAGGCGGGATCATAGCTGGCGCGCAGACCGTTATTGGCGGTGAAAATGGCAAAGGCCAAATCTTTACCGCGCCCCGATTGCATGTACCCCGCAAGCGAGCTTACGAAGTAAAGCGTGCCGGTTTTGGCGGCCACTCTCACAGGGTGATTGGCGTTCACTTTTCCATTCTTGTGCCGCATAGGGATGTCTTTGAGGATGGGTTCCAACGCCCCTTCTGCGTAGACCCGCGCCAGCGCTTTGGCCATGTCATCGGCTGTCAGGCGAGAGGTTTCATGCAGGCCGGAATGATCGACCAGCTTGGCCCCCGTCATGCCCAGACTGTCACGCGCCCAAGTGCTCATCGCGCGGGCAGAGGTCTTGAGCGGCCGCGCCTGACCTTGCAGCTTGGCGGTGGCGGTCATGCCCACCAACTCGGCCGTCAAGTTATTGGAAAACTTCAGCATTCCTTGCAAGATGGAGGTCAGCTGCGCGCTGCGATGGCGGGCAACAAGCTCCCCCCCCGGGGCCGTTGTCAGCGGTGTGCCGATCTTCATGCGGATGCCTTGGGACCGGGCGAATGTGGCAAAGACTTCCGCTGCATAAGCCTCCGGCTTGCGGACGGGCAACCAACGTGCGCCGCCATTGCCCAACGCATCGCGCGCCACGGTCCAGCTGTCGTGATCGCCCCGGTCGGTATAGGTGTAGACCGGCATCGAACGCGGCGCGACCGAGATGCGCGCGACCCGCACATCGGGGCGGTATTTGTTAGACCGGGCATCCATCGCCACGGTGTAATCGCCCCCCACCCGCTTCCATTCGAAATGCACGCGGTTGAAATTCAGGTTCAGCCCGGAAATGGCGGGGTTGTAACTGACATGTTCAGGCTGTTCGTCGTCCAGAATACGTTCAAACGGCAGGGCCCCGCCCCACACGCGCAGTTTGCCGCGCACCTCACGGATGCCCGCCTGTTTCAACTGCGCCGCAAGACCCGCCAGCGCATCAGTGTCGAGCGTCGGGTCACCCCCACCCGCCAGCACCAAATCCCCCTGTACGACGCCGTTTGATACTCCGCGCGTGGCAATCAGGCGGGTTTCAAACCGATAGCCCGGGCCAAGCGCGTGGAGGGCATAAAGGGCCGTGACGGCCTTGGTCACACTGGCAGGAGGCAAAGCGGTCGCGCCCGCGCGGTTCTCCAACGTCTGGCCGGTGCGAATATCAACGACGGAATAGGTCACATCCCCGCCCAACTGGGCGGCATCAATGATGCCGTCGACATTTGGGGCAGTCCGTGGTGCGAACACGTCCGGGCGCTTTTTTGGCCGCAATGAGACCTCTGGCGCCTTGGCATGTCCGAGCCCTGCCAAGCTAACCAGCGCACTGCTTAAAAATACCCTGCGCGTGAATCCCCACATGTCTTTAATTATGCCTGAAGCAGAGAAGAGGACAATCGGTTTTCACGCGCAAATAACGTCCGATTGTTCACGTTTGGTCATCAATGTTTGTCTCGGCCTTGTTTCTTGCGTAATTCCGTCGACGAAATATGGCGCATGGGCACGTTCACGAAACACCAGGCGGGCGCGTCAGCGCGGGCCAGCAGGCGACTGGCGCGGCCTTTGATACGAAACGGCGTGTACATGCGCGCCGCCTTCGACATACGCGCGGAAATGCGCTGCCCCGGTCGGGCCAATACGCCGACGGGCACGCGGTGAAGGATCTCTTCCCACCCTTTCCACTGATCGAACTGGGCAAGGTTGTCGGCCCCCATAAGCCAAACAAACCGCACCCCGGGCCGGGCCGCCTGCAGCGCGGCAAGGCTTTCTGATGTGTAGCGCGTGCAAGCTTGCGCCTCGAAATCACTGGCCCGGATGCGCGGATGGGTCAGCAACGCACGACAGGCCATCATACGCGCGTCAAGCGGCGCAGGGCCTCGGGCCTTCAACGGATTGCCCGGGCTGACCAACCACCACACCTGATCCAGCCCAAAGCGCCGAAGCGCC
>JBCCAJ010000352.1:0-3741 GCA_039814845.1 Pseudomonadota bacterium
AGAAACCGCGTCAGCATCACGGGCAGAAAGAGCGCCGTGCCGACGATACGCTCACTCAGCGGAATGGGATCCTCTGCGGTGTTTTTGCTCATACCGGTTGCTGCCAAATTGCCATTTGCGCTAGATACGCGCGGCCTTGCTTAAGGGCAAGCGATCAGGGTGTTAGCGGCACACCCGTGCCGATCATGGAATCCCGCGTCACCAGCTTGGCCAAATCGGCCTCATCCATACTGTCCGTGCCCTCTGGCCGCGCGGGCAGCACGATGTAGCGCATGTCGGCCGTGCTATCGTGAACGCGCACCTGAACATCCGCGCCCAGATCCAGGCCAAATTCCCGCAGCACCGCGCGCGGTTCAATCACGGCGCGGGACCGGTAGGCGCGGGTCTTGTACCAATCGGGCGGCAGCCCTAAAAGGTTGCGCGGGTAGCACGAACACAAAGTGCAGACGATCAAATTATGCACATGCTCCGTGTTTTCAACAGCGAGCAAATTGAGTGGCCCGATATCAAACCCCATCGCGCGGCTCGCCCCTGCGGCGTCCTGCAACAGCTCCGCCTTGAACCCTTCATCCACCCAAGCCCGCGCCACCACGGCCGCGCCATTGGCCGGGCTGCGGGCATCCATGATGTCGATTTGACGAGCCACGTCCTCGGCGGTGGTATGCCCCTTCTCGATCATCAACTCCCGCACGGCAATTTCCATGCGCTGCCAATAGGTCAGCGCACCGTCATTGTCTTGGCGGAAGGGATGGCCAGAGGGGCTCAGATGGTCGTGATGGTCATGCGGCATGGCTCAGACCTCTTCTAACCAATGTTCATAAATCTCCGCGTCCAGGGTATCGCCGGGGTTTTCCGCCCGCGCGCCCCAGATCTCCTCCATCGTGAAACGCACACGATACAGCATCTGTTGCTGCGGCTTGAGCCCGTAGGCGAGCTGTTCAGGATTGCCAAATTCGCGCAACTGTCGCTCAATCACGCCAACCTTGCCGCGCAAATAGGCCGGCACCCGCACATGGCCCGGCGGCATCATCGCCTTGACCCGTACCGCCTCAGCCATCTTGGGCCTCTGCATAAGATGCACCGCGTGCGGCCACCTCCTCCATCCGCTGGCCCAGCTCTTCAATGGAATAGGCCCCGGCCTCAATCAGGTTCTGGTTCACGGCGGCGATCCAGCGCTCATAGTAAGACATCGTCTCAAACGCCTCTTCGCCCATATCCTCAAGGGCGCGGCGCAAGCCATCAACGGTGAAAAACCCCTTGGTGCTCAGCAGCACCATCAGTGCATCCACGCGCTTTTCCCAAATCGCGAAATCATGATCCTCCTGCGGGACGGGACCAGCCGCTTGCCCGCCCATGTCATGCCACCGTTTTCCCGCCATCTCATCCATACCGTGACCCTATCCAATGCCCCGGGCCCTTGTCCATTGGCATGCGCCCTCACAGACATGTGAGCGCACGGGCTCGGCGCGCAGGCTATTGGATTGGGGAACACTCACCAGGATCGGAGGCACCAGAATGAAAAACACATGTTTCGCCACATGCCTGGCCTTCGCCCTGTTCACCAGTTCGGCGCAGGCCATCGTCATCGACGGTGCCATAACCCGACAGGTGGGCAATGGCACTTTCGTCAAACTGGAGACACAGACACCCTTCGCCGTGGGCGCCGATACATTTGACGATGACAATCTATACGCCTTTGACGAAGACCAAAACATCACGCTGGAGGCACCCATTCGTGTGGATATCGGTGGCGTCGACGGGCAAATTGCGGCAGGCACTGTCGTGGCCAGCCACTATGTCTTTTTCGACAGCCTTGATGGCGTTCATATCGGCTACGTGGATTTTGATGCCGCGATCCTTGGTGTTGCGGCCTTTCAGGATACGATGGCGGCAACGGATTTTTTGGCCAACACGGGCGTGACGTATATCAGTCTGGAACTTCGGGGGCTGGAACAGGGTGATCACGTCTGGGTGGACAAGGACATTCCTGAACGACTTTGGGTCTATTGGGCAGGGTCGTCCCCCGGGGACTACATTCGCGTTTTCACCGAAAAGTCCGCCGGCGCATTGATGATGTAAACCGAACAATAAAAAACGGCAGGGCCGAAGCCCTGCCGCCAATGTCTTTTACATTGCGCCTTAGGCCTTGTTACCGCGTGCGGCGAAGTAGATGCCCCCCACGACCATCAGCAGATGCAACTGATTGCCCAAGAAAATGTACAAAGGTGGCGCCCAGTAGACGACAACAATGACGGACAGGGTGATCAAGGCGATGACCAGCCCGCCAACCCGGGTCAGCACATCGCCGAGCCAGTTGCGCATAAACCCACCCGCGATCAGGGCGATGGCAGCTGCCACCTCACCCAGCGCAGCCAGCATCCACAGGACGTAAGGAACCCCGAATGACACCGCATCATCTGCGGCCAGTGGGAATTTGATGATGCCCTGATAGGCAATCACGGATGCAAGAACGATTCGTGGCAACCAGTGCACTGCGCGGATGTCCGGCAGGCTCTGTGAGCTGCGAATAATGGTGTCAACAGCACTCATTTTTCTTTCCTCTTTTGGTTGCGATCTGGTCCGCGTTGCGTGTCCAGAACAATTGTTCAATTATACGGTTTCAAGGTAAAACTGGATCACAGAAACTTGGGAGGTTTCTTTTGAAAATCAACGATTTTCGGTCTGTTCAAGGACGCAATCCGCCAACCCACTGAATCCTCATTCAAAATTAGAAAACCGCGGATAAGAGTCCGCCCTATTGAAACCACGCCGGTATCGGTTAACTCTGCCACAACCGCTGAAGGAGCTGCCCAATGACCGCCCACAAAGCCAATCTGCTCAATGCCACTGTGCTGATCATCTGCTCCGTCTGGGCCTACCTGACGCCTGCCTTTTCCTACTGGACGGCCCTGCTGCCGGGCGTGGTTGGTGTGGCGCTTCTGGCCTGTACGCCGGGGGTGAAGGCCGAAAACAAGGTGATCGCCCACATCGCCGTGACTTTGACCTTGGCGATCTTCCTGCTGCTTCTGGTCCCGTTCTTCAAAGCGGTGAGCGAGGGCAATGTGGTGTCCATCCTGCGCGTGGCCGCAATGCTGATCACCTGCGTGCTGGCGAAAATCGCGTTTATCAAAAGTTTCCGCGATGCAAGACGGGCAAGAGAAGGTTCCGCATAAGCCCCCAAGCTCGTTTTCTCCGGCGCGGGGTCAAGGGCGTAGCCCGCCGCGCCTTCGTCCGCTGCCCCCTCTCACGCATGCTGCGCATGCGTTGCCGGCAACGGACAGGCGATTGCGCAGCAACCGCCGAGAGGAGGGCCCCCAGGGCCTGGCGAAATGGCAATTGCAGGGCGTCGCTCGAATTGAGTCCGGGAACCCATGGATAAAGCGCTGCTGTGCAAAGGTCAGTATCGCCAGACCGGGGCCACGCGAAGGCGCTCTGTCCCGTTTAAACTCGAAGCTCCGGGACTTGCTCTAAGCCTTTTCAAAACAGCGAGGCCTCACCTCACTCCTTCGCCCCACCACTTTCCGCAGGCCGCCCGGTATACACAATCATCCCAGCGCTCAACGCCCCTGCAACTGCAATGAAAAGCCAGGGGGACCCAACGCAGCCCTCGGCGATCGCCTGGGTCCGTACCCCGCCAGTCGGGTCAAAAAAGGTCACTGCCGTGATCAGGAAACTCCATGCCAAGCACACGGCCAACGCGCCTTTGGAACTGCGGAACCGAAACACAAGTGCGGTGCAAAG
>JBCCAJ010000085.1:0-8745 GCA_039814845.1 Pseudomonadota bacterium
CCCAACGCTGGCCCGCTTTGATGCCCCGGCTGAGGTACGTTATCGCCGGGTGCCCGATGAAGAGGCCCGCGCCGCAGGCGATGAAGACGCCACAATGGTGCTGGTGCAGGAAAGCCCGCCAGTTGAGGGTCGTAAGATCAATATCTTCACCTACAACGCCGAGGCCATTGATGTAGGCATCAACTATCTGCGTGCGCAATACGCCGGGATTTTCGATGCCATGACGAACGTGCTGCGCCAGTCCCTGATCAGGGTGGAAGTGGCGTTCATGCAAACGCCATGGCCGGTGGTGGCCTTCCTCTTCCTCGCGCTGGCTTGGGCCTACACAAACAGGGCGACGACAATATTCGTGGCCGGATCGCTGGCGTTCCTTGCTGCGTTTGAGTTGTGGCAGGTGGCGATGCAGACGATGGCGTTGGTGGTGGTGGCGACGGCAATATGTGTATTTGTCGGGCTACCGGTCGGCATTTGGATGGCCAAGAACAAGCTGTTCCGATGGATCAACGAACCGATCCTGGACGTGATGCAGACCATTCCGTCGCTCAGCTATCTGGTGCCGGCGGTGGCCTTCTTTGGCATCTCGCAGCCGCCCGCGGTTCTGGCGACCGTGATCTTCGCGATCCCGCCAATGGTAAAGCTGACGGCGTTAGGCATCCTGCAAGTGCCCGAAAGCACCAAGGAAGCAGCTCTCGCCTTCGGTGCCTCAGAGCGACAACTCTTACGCAAGGTTGAGCTGCCCATGGCGATCCCGTCGATCATGGCCGGGCTAAACCAAACCATTATGCTGGCGCTGTCCATGGCCACGATCTCTGCCTTTATCGGGGCGGCGGGTCTGGGCGCACTGGTGACAGAATCCCTGGGCGATGCCCAGGCAGGCAAAGGATTGTTGGCCGGTATTGCCATTGCCCTCGTGGCGATGATGATCGACCGCATCCTGCGGGGCATTCGTGCCTCGTTCAGCCGAATTTAAACCAAAAGCAGAAAACAAAATAGGGAGACCCAAATGAAACATCTGCTCAAAACAGCCGCGATCACCGCGGCCCTGATGGCCAGCACAGCGGCCTCAGCCCAGGAAAAGATCATGATCTCGGATCCAAGCTGGAACGGCGCGCGCGCCATCGGCCATGTGATCAAAGCGATCGTGGAAGGTGAAATGGGCGGCGAGGCTGAAATCCTCACCGGCATGAACCAGCAGCCAGTGATATTTGCCGGTATGGACAAAGGCGATGGTTCCATCGATGTGCACCCCGATATGTGGATGCCGAACTGGTCGTCCGCTTGGGACGAATATATCGATGGCACCGGCGGTGTGAAAACCAATGGTGGCTATGCCGGCACCTCGCTGCTTTATGTACCAAGCTACATGACGGACACCATCACCTCCGTCGAGGATCTCAAGAATCCCGAAGTGGCTGCAATGTTTGATACCGACGGCGACGGGCTTGGCGAATACTGGGCCGGTGATGTGACATGGGCGTCGACCAAGCGCTGGCAGATCAAGTTCAAGTCTTACGGCCTCGACGACCTGTGGGAGCCAAACGTTGTGTCTGGCGACACGTTCAAGGCCGGTCTTGCCGCCTCCTATGCCGCGTCGCAACCGCAGCTGTTCTACTACTGGACACCTGAGGCCCTGCACGTGCAGTACGATCTGACAGCGCTGGAAGAACCGGAGCGTTATGACGGTTGCGAAGAGCTGGATCTCGACGCTGAGAACTGGCTGGAAGTGTCAGAATTTGACTGCGTCGGGACTGCGGCCACCGTTTACGTGGCGTATTCTGCCTCTCTCGAAGAGCGTAACCCAGCGGTTGCCACGATGCTGGGCAACATGAAACTGACTGGCGATGAAGTTGGGGGTTGGATTCAACAGATGTTCGAACTCAAGCGCGACCCCGCCGAGGTGGCGGAAGAGTGGATCTCCGACAACAAGGAAACTGTTGACGGTTGGATCAACGGCAGCTGATCGCGGCTTGAAAGATCTTAAGGCGGGCCGTTGCTTCGTTAAGCGCGGCCCGTTTTCTATTTTCGCAAAATGCTTGCCTCCGTTTCAAATTCGACCTGATGTTCACCATCACGGCAGAGCACGCATCATGCCCGGTTTCGTTCCGTTGTGAACTTCGTGCAGGGCGTAAGCATACGACCTTTGTTTGGCACTATGTATTATCTGCCACGCATGTCCGTCCTGATGGAGAGCCTGACACCAGTTGCTGCCACCCTCCCGGCGCAAGGTCGTGACGTGATGGGGGAGATCGGCACAATCCCATCCCAACGGGTCAAAGACGAAAGCACCGATGGCGTTCTCGTCGACTGCATGCCCCTCGTGTCTAGGGCTGGCAACAGGTCAGCCATGCCACGGCGCGGCGGACGCCAGAGGCACATATCAAGATTGGTTTGACTGGCCGGAATGCGGCGGAAAAGAATGTTGGATTGAAGTGGGACGCATTGCCCACTCTTAGGAAAATTTCGAGCGCCATGAACTTGGAGCTGGAGGGGCGAGAAGGCTCGCTGCTGTTCAAGCGGGACCATCCCAGCTCAAACGCTTCAAAATCCAGCGCGGCCGGCCAACTCTACCTCGTTAATGTAGCTTACGTGCTTGGTGCCGTCAAAGCTGATGACGCCATCTTTCTTCAACTTGCTGATCTGGCGACTGACCGTTTCGAGGGTTAGGCCGATGTAATCGGCAATCTCGGCCCTGCCGATGGGCAGGTCAAAACTGGTTTGGCCGTTGCATCTAAGGTTGTTCATCTTTCGGGTCAGGTAGAGGAAAAAGCTCGCCACACGCTCCTCTGCCGTTTTGCGGCCCAGTAGCACCATCCATTCCCGCGCGATCTGCAACTCATCGAGCGTGCGGTTCAGCAGTTTGAATTCCAGCGACGGGTAGTCATGCAACAGCTCTTCGAATTGGAGCCGGGGAAAGACACAGAGTTTGAGCTCCGTGACCGCTTCAACGGATTGGGGGGCTTCGAGGCTGGCGTTCTTGCCCAGAGATCCCACGATGAAATCAGACGGAAACAGCAAGCCCACGATCTGGCTACGGCCGTCCTCAGCCCCACGGATCAACTTGGCCACGCCCGAGGTCACATTGGCAAAATCACGAGAGGTCTCCCCCTCCATCACATAGGGCTGCCCCGGGGCTATGGTCCGGCGCCGGGCAATCGAGTTGAGGTCGTTGATTTCTGACGTGGACAACGCACCGCACAGGCTGGAATGACGGATGGCGCAATTGGTGCAAGAATCCGACCCTCCGGCGCCGCTCGGCAAGGACAACGCATCATGCGCCATTCTGTGCACCATACTGGTCCGGACGGACAAGGCTAAAGGGGTCCCGAACGCCGGTCAGCGCCGTCAAGAGGCATCGCCCAAACATATTTGATTTTCTCCCGTTGCCTTGAACATACGGGGTGGCTCCAGAAAGTTCTTTGCAATTTCGCAAGGTCAAAAACGCATTTGATGAGCCGACTGGCCGTTCGTTCGCCAAAGTCGTCAACAAAGATCCACAGAGCGTTCAGGCCGGCAGTGCCTCAGGCTGACAGACCACGACGCGACGCCGTTCACTGCGCACAATTCCGTCCTTTTGCCATTTGCTAAGGCAGCGGGACACTGAATGTAGTGTTGTTCCCGTCATCTCAGAGATGTCCTGCCGGGTCAGAGGGAAGTCAATTTCCACCCCTTGGCCGGTGTCTTTGCCCGCTTGGTTCATCAAACGAAGGATCGCGTGGGCGATGCGCTGTTCCACCTTTCGTGTGGCCATCGTGATCACCTTGTCCTGCATTTCGCACATGCGCAGGCCAACCGCCCGACGTGTGGCGGATTTGAAGGCGCTATTGTCTTCTGCGAACCTGTCCCAAAGCTCCGATGGCCATGACAACGCGACAACATCAGACGCCGCGCGGGCCGTCATCGTGTAGCACTCACTGTCATAGGCCGTGGCAATCCCGAACATTTGCCCGGGCGCGATGTGCAGCATGACCACCTGATCACCGTCTTGCGTCGTACGCACAATGCGCAGAAACCCATCGAGCAGCAGAAAGAAGTTTTCGGCGCTGTCGCCTTCATCAAAGAGGGTTTTGTTGGGGGCCACGCGGTGCACCTTGGCAAGGCCAAGCAGATCATTGATCTGTGCATCCGTCAGGTTCTCAAAGGGCAGCAAAGCGTCGATGTCTGCTCCAAAAAGCTCCGCTTTTTCGAGCGTGGCAACGGATCTGGGATAGTTCATTTCAATGACCCCTCCAAACCGACCTTAGAAGAATGAGGGCCAGACAGGATCGGCGCTTGCGCCTGACGCTTCTCCGTTTGATGCGCTATTGACTCACCAAAGGTAATTTTTATTTACCAGCGAATGGCGGGCTAGAGTTTGCGCTAGATCAAACTTTGGCAATAAGATTGACGGCTATGCGCAGGGTGCATGGCTTAGGCCTGGCGAAACCGCCGATAGGGATGGGCGTTGATGCGGTGCTACTGCAGGATCGTGTGGAGGTAAGGGTTGGCGTCCCGCACGGCATTGGCAAAGCACGCGTCGCTTTCGTCACGGGAATTGGCCTGCATCGCCATCGCATGATCCGAAGTGTCCGCCATGTTGAGAGCGGTTGACCCACAGAACGTCGCCTGCTGGCGCAGCGCGTCAAAGGGGTAGTTGATGGCATGCCTCAGTAGGTCAATGCGGCCTTTTGAATGAGACCAGGATCGGGTGCCGCCACCCACGGATCGTGCATTTTTCGCCCAATCATGGCCCGGGACAGGCGTTGGAACTGGGTACCCAACTGGGTGGCATTGCTGATCAAACCGTCAAGCGGGCCGCGCGTGTCTGTCTCAGTGTCGCTCTCGGGCTGGGTTGATATTGTTAACCGCCAAGGCTAGGGCCTTGCATCTGTCCGCTGTTCCGCGGCGATCAGTTTTTCCCGCGCCACGCGCAGGCGGGCAAAATCATCGCCCGCGTGGTATGATGGCTAGGTCAGCGGCGGGGCGGACGTGGGGGTAAGGGCCGGCACCGTTTCCAGAGTGTGGTTGAACACTTGGAGCAGCGCGGCGACCACGGTTTCCTAAGCATCTGGCCCGCGTTTCAGGAAATCCGGCGTCAGGATTTCAATCGTTGTGCCGGGGGAGCGGTGACGTAGGGCACGAATGGTCTGGGCATAGTGTGCCGCTCCCCCATCGCCCAGATCATCCCGGCCCACAGAGGTGATCACAACTTGGCCGAGGTTCAGTTTTTTTGGACAGACAGCGCCGCGCGGCTGGGCTCATACGGGTCGCGCTTGTAGGGCCTCCCGGTGGCAACGTTGTAAAAGCTGCAGCCCCGGGTGCAGATCTCCCCCATGATCATCATGGTGGCGTGACCGCAGTTCAAACACTCGCCCGCATTTGGGCACCCGGCCTCTTCACAGACGATGGCGAGCTTGTCGTCGCGCAAGATGCGGCTGGGTTCTTCGTAGCATTCCCCGCCCGGCGCGCGCGAACAGATCCAGCTTGGTTTCTTTAACCGCAGGGGTATCCGGGTGGCGGGCCTTTTCGGGGCACCGCCCGGATGGGATTTTCAGATCGCCGAGACGCGTCGCTTACCGCTTCTTCTTAGGCGGCATAAGATCTGTGATGGTGCCTTCGAACATCTCAGCCGCGAAGTTCACCGTCTCAGAGAGCGTTGGGTGGGCATGGATCGTGTGACCGAGGTCCACAGCATCTGCACCCATCTCAATGGCCAGCGCGGCTTCGGCAATCAGATCACCCGCATTGGTGCCCACGATGCAGGCCCCGATCACGCGGTCATCATCGGGATCGAAGATAAGCTTGGTGATCCCTTCAGAGCGTCCGTTGGACAACGCCTTGCCAGAGGCAGCCCAGGGGAAGACACCCTTTTCGATCTTCATACCTTTGGCCTTGGCCTCCGATTCCGTGACGCCGCACCAGGCGACCTCCGGGTCGGTATAGGCCACGGATGGGATCAAGCGCGCATCAAAGTGACGGTTCTTGCCCGCGATGACTTCGGCCGCGACCTTGCCTTCATGTACGGCCTTATGGGCAAGCATGGGCTGACCCACAACGTCACCAATAGCGAAGATGTGGCCCTTGCCAGTGCGCTGTTGGCTGTCGACGGCAATGAAACCGCGATCATCCACCGCGACGCCTGCGGCCTCGGCGGCGATCAGCTTGCCATTGGGTTTGCGGCCCACGGCAACGAGGACCTTGTCGAACATGTCGACAGTCGTCTCACCTTTGTCATCTTCAAAGGTGACATTGAGCCCTTCGTCCAGCGCCCCAATAGCGGTGACTTTGGTTTTCAGCTTGATCTCATCATATCGTCCCTCAATCCGCTTATGCAGCGGTTTGACGATGTCTTTGTCGGCACCCGGGATGATCTGATCCATCAGTTCCACCACCGTGATCTTGGACCCAAGCGCGTCATAGACACAGGCCATTTCCAGCCCGATGATCCCCCCGCCCAGAATGAGCATCCGGTCAGGCACGTCCTTGAGTTCGAGGGCACCGGTGCTGTCAATGATGCGGTCATCTTCGGGGATGAAGGGCAGGTTCACAGGCTCGGACCCGGCGGCGATGATGCAGTGATCAAAGCTGACAGAGGTCTTTTGCCCCTCGTGCACCACCTCGATCATGTTGGGGCCTGTGAAGGTGCCCATGCCGCGCACGACCTTGACTTTGCGGCCTTTGGACAGGCCATCGAGACCACCCGTCAGTTGTTTGACCACGCCGTCCTTGAAAGCGCGCAGCTCATCGAGGTCGATATTGGGCTTGCCAAAGCTGACCCCATGCGCGCCCATTTCCTCAGCCTCGGTGATGACCTTGGCCACGTGCAGCAGCGCCTTGGAGGGGATGCAGCCAACGTTGAGGCAGACGCCGCCGAGCGTGGGGTTTTTCTCAATCAGGATGACCTTTTTGCCAAGGTCTGCCGCGCGGAAAGCGGCGGTGTAACCACCCGGTCCGGAGCCCAGCACAACCACTTCAGCATGTTCATCGCCGGGTCCGCTGCCGGTGCCTGTTGCGGCGACAGGCTCAGGCATGGCGGGTGGCAACTCATCGCTCCCTTGCGGGCGCGCCTCGTCGGTATTTGCTGCGGTATTCGCTTCGGTGGCCGCTTCCAGCGTCAGGATCACAGAGCCTTCAGAGACCGTATCGCCTTCCGCCACAGCGATGGCAGTCACCTTGCCCGCAGCGGGGCATGGCACTTCCATGGTGGCTTTGTCAGATTCCAGCTCGATCAGCGGGTCTTCTTCGGCGACGGTATCTCCCACAGAGACCAGGATTGAAATGACGGGGACTTCGGAGAAATCGCCAATGTCGGGTACTTTAACGTCCATATCGATATCTCCTTCTTACCACATCAGTTTGCGCATATCGCCAAGCAGCGTCTTGAGCGTCACGCAGAAGCGTGCGGCTAAGGCGCCATCCACAGCACGGTGGTCATAGCTGAGCGACATGGGCTGCATCAGGCGCGGCACGAATTCCTCGCCGTTCCAGACGGGCTGCATCTTCGAGCGCGTGAGGCCGAGTATCGCCACCTCTGGCGCGTTGACGATGGGGGTAAAGTGCGTACCCCCGATGCCGCCGAGCGACGAGATCGTGAAGGTCGCGCCCTGCATGTCGGGGCCTTTCAGCTCACCCGCGCGGGCCTTGGCCGACAGCTCCATCAGGTCCTTGGAAATCTCCACCAGACCTTTGCGATCGGCATCCTTGATCACCGGCACCATCAGGCCGTTTGGCGTGTCTGCCGCGAAGCCGATGTTGTAGTAGTCTTTCTTGATCAGTTTATCGCCATCGGGATGGATCGAAGAGTTGAACTCCCAATGCTGTTTGAGCGCAGAGACACTAGCCTTGACCACGAAGCTGAGCAGCGTCACGCGGTAGCCTTCTTCCTTTGCGGCCGTGTCCATCTCTTTGCGGTATTTATCCAGCTCGGTGATGTCCGCGTCGTCATTATGCGTGACATGGGGCACGTTGAGCCAGGACCGGTGCAGCGCGGGACCGGAGATCTTCTTGATCCGGGGCATTTCTACGTCTTCAACCGGGCCGAACTTGGAGAAATCCACGACCGGGATCGGCGGGATACCCATGCCACCTTGCGCGGCTGCCGCCGGGGCGGGTGCCGTGGTGGTTTTGAGGAACGCCGTCACGTCCTCGCGCAGGATACGGCCTTTGCGGCCTGAGCCATTCACCTTGGCCAGATCAATGTCCAGCTGACGGGCAAAGGCGCGGACGGAAGGCGAGGCATGGGCCTTGCCGAAGCCTGCATCGGTCACAACCTTGGGCGCTTCGGCGACCTCTTCCACCGCGACGGGGGCCGGGGCCTCAGCAGCAGGCGCTTCACCGGCATCAGGCTTCGGCGCAGGCGCACCACCAGCCGCTTCGACCATCAGGATCAGAGAGCCCTCAGACACCTCATCCCCTTCCGCCACTTTCAACTCTGTAACCTTGCCAGCGATGGGGCTTGGCACCTCCATCGTGGCCTTGTCGCTTTCCAATTCGATCAGCGGATCCTCTTCCGAGACCGTGTCACCCACGCCGACCAGAATGCTGACCACCGGCACATTGGTGAAATCGCCAATGTCGGGAACTTTCACTTCAATACCCATACTCTTTCTCCTTGCGTCCCTAGGTCACACAAGCCGGGGGTTTGGCTTGGCACCGTTAATGTCGTATTTTGTAAGTGCCTTGCTGAGCACCGTCTTGGTGATCGCCCCGTCGCGGTAGAGATCGACCATGGCAGCGGCGGCGATGTGGTTTGCATCCACCTCAAAGAAA
>JBCCAJ010000165.1:0-6197 GCA_039814845.1 Pseudomonadota bacterium
GCATTGACGGCTGACAGCACATCTTCCGCCGCGCGACCCATATCCCAATCGGGCTCAAATTCGAGCCAGACATAGGATCGCCCCTCAACACTCAGCGAAAAGGATTTTTCCACCCCGTCGATCGTGAGCAAGGCAGGGTTGATGATCTCGACAACGCCCTGGTCGATATCTTCGGCACTGGCCCCTTCCCAAGTCGTGCCCACGGTGATCGATGGCACCACCACCTGCGGCAGAAATTGTGCGCGCAGGTTCGGGATGGAAATGGCACCAAAGACCACCAGCATCAGCAGTAACAGGTTGGCTGCCGTCCGATGCCGTGTGAAATAAGAGATAAGTCTTGATGCGCTGACGGGGGCCTCGCGTCGCATGGCGTTACCCGCCGATCCGGCGTTCCAGCCGTTCGATAAGCTCCGTAGGCACGCGCGTCTCTTGCAGTTGTGCCAGAAGTTGGGCCTTGATTTCTTCGCTGGCCTCAAGGCCCGTCGTCACAAAGGCAATCAGCCGCGCGCGTTGATCATCTGAGATTTCGAGCAGCGCCGACTGGTCGTTTGGTGCCGCCAGGGTCGGCTGTACCTTCACCCCCGCACCCAGAAGCGGGGTGCGTTCGGTCAGAACCTGTGCACCACCAAGTGCCGCGCCGCGCACCAGCACCTCATTGCCTTGCCGTCGCAGAAGTGTAACAGGCACCGCCTGCAATCGGCTGTCCTCCCCAAAAACCATCACGGCTCCATCGCTGCCCAATGCCGCGGCAGGCAGGCGGACCACATCTTGCAGAGCGGGCTCTTCAATCTCGACCGTTACGAAATCACCGGGCTTGAGCGTCGGGGCGTCTTGCAAGCGCGCAAAAATGAGCCGCCCAATTTGGCCCTCTCCCACTGCGGCACTATCCCGGCTAATCTGCCCCTCATAGGAAAATTGCGCCCCGATGCTCGACAGGATCACGCGGACCGGGGCAGGGGTCAGCCGTCCTTGATCATCCGTCAGTCGGGCATATTGCGCGGTGGATACGCGAAACGATACCTCTAGCGCGCGGCCATCGACGATCATCCCTAGCCGCTCATTAAGGGAAACGAGCCCGCCCTCGACGACAGATACGTCACTCAGAGTGCCGGAGAAATTTGCGAAGATCTTCGTGTCGGCCAAGTTCTGCGTGGCTTCATCCAACGCAATCTGTGCCCGTGTTATCCGCGTCTGCGCCTGATCAAGCCGCGCCTCTGCCGCTGCCTCTGCCTTGCGGGCAACGATCACCAACTGCCGGGCCTGACTGGCCGCCAATTCCGCCGTCTCAACCGCCGCCGCGGTCCCAACGCCACGTGTCTCCAAATCCGCCTGCCGCTGAAACGCTTTTTCCCGTAGCGCCGCCTGATCCACAGCCGCCGCACTTTCATCGCGGGCCAGGCTCAGCGCGCGCTCTGCCTCTCTCTCTTCGGCCATGGCATCGGTCAATTCACTGTCTGCCCGGCTCAGCGCAAATTCGGCATCGCGTGGATCAATGACGGCCAGCAACTCGCCCGCGTCCACAACCCCGCCGTTCTCAAAGGTCTCTGAAAGTTCCACCAAGGTGCCTGATGACTTCGCCCTGACCTCAAGTGTCCTGCGACTTTGCACCTCGCCGTAGGCGGTCATAATAGGTGTCACTGTCGCGGGCTCAGCCTTAACCACCGCCACCACAAACTCCCGCTCCCGCCGCTCTGGGGTTGCACGCTCTGCTGTGGCACGTTCCTGAAACGCGGTGACCATCCCATGGCCCGCATAGGCCAGAAAGCCCAAACACAGGGCCAACATGAACAACCCGCTCAAAGACTGCCGAAGAAACCGCATCTAGGTTGACACCCTCTTTGTCCATTTCCCGTGTCATTGTAGGAGATGGTCCGAAACACATGATAATTCAACGTTGTGCTTGGTATACGGGGTCGTCGTGCAAATCTGTCGCTGAATGTTAAACTGCAGACAATGACACGGAACAACGTTTTGCTTCGCTTTGCGTGCGTTACAGACTGTGCTTTAAGAGGCAGGAACTGTCTAAAAATCTGGGAAATCGAGGCTCACGGCAAAGGCTACTTGGTGTATCCGCCTTCTCCGAATGAAGTTGGGTCGAAAATGGCAAGGCAGGCATATTCGCTGTCACGAACGCCGAGTTTCTGGCAGACGTGCCGCGACACGGAATTGTTGGACCGCACGCCGGTGTAAAACTCCTCCACGCCGAAGGCTTCATTCATCTGCAGAGCGGCCAGCGCGCCGAGATAGAGGGATAGGCTCTGGCCTCGGTCCTGATCACGCGTGGCAAGCATGCCCCACCATGAGGCGTTGCCAAAGCGGCTTTGTGGATGACTGCGCAGGCACGCGCCAGCGCAGGCCGCAACACCGCCGTCGGGCGTCTCAAGGCAGAAATACGCGGCCTTGCGCATCTGCCCAAAAAGGACCGGTGTCATGGGTGGCAGCACCCCGCAAGCTGTCGCCGTTTTTTCCAAGGCGCTTAGGATGCGTGTCGGTGTCTCAGGGCCGATGTGATGCACTTCATACTGATTTGACAGCTTAAAACCTGCGACATAGTCCGAGCAGATGTCCAGACAGCCGCGCCGCCCCATGAACTGGTCCCATCGATCATTTGCGAAACCGCGCTTGGCATATTCCTCGGCAAACTGCGCTTCTTGGGATTTTGGGACATAGTGATTGACCGTCTCGCCCTGCAGCCTTGCAAGTGCGACCACCTTATCCACGTCGGAAAGCCCGGGGCTGTCGATGCCCCACATACGACCTTCCGTGCCGTATGCGGAATCATCCTGCAATAGCGGGGACAAAGAGTATGCGATCCCTTGCATGCGCCGCTGGGCCTCGGACCCGAAAAACTGTGGCTGCATGACGGCTGTCCTCCAGCGCAGGTAGTCAAAGACCGCAGGGTGCTGCCATTTCGAGCACAGATCAAGCCCCCTGGCGTCCTCTATTTACGCTGCAAATGCTCCTCCAACCGGGGCATGATCTCCACGAAGTTGCAGGGTTTGTGCCGGAAATCGAGCTGTTTCACCAAGATCTCATCCCAGGCATCCTTACACGCCCCGGGGCTACCAGGCAGCGCGAACAGATACGTCCCCCCTGCCACCCCAGCCGTGGCGCGGGATTGCACCGCGCTGGTCCCGATCTTGGCCATCGATACCATGGTGAAGACCGTGCCAAAGGCATCTATTTCTTTTTCATAGACGTCACGATGCGCCTCCACGGTCACGTCGCGACCCGTCAGGCCCGTTCCCCCGGTGGAGATCACCACATCCACGCTCTCATCCGCGATCCATGCAGTCAATTGCGCGGCAATCTGCCTGCGCTCATCGGGCAGGATCATCCGTGCGGCCAACACGTGCCCGGACGTCTCCAGCCGCTCCACCAACACGGTGCCGGATCGATCCTCCTCCAAACTGCGCGTGTCACTCACCGTCAGTACCGCAATCCGAACCGGGATAAAGTCGATTGTTTCGTCTATTTTGGACATGAAAATGGCCCTTTCCTTGCGCTAAAGCACAACATCGAACCAATTGGCCGATGGCCCCAGGTTGGCCACCTCAGTGGCTCCAATCTGTCCTCGCTCGCCCCAGGCATCATGAATATGTCCGTAAACGGCAAGCTGGGGCTGCACGCGTTCGATGGCATCCCGGATGGCGACAGAGCCTACCGAGAGTCCTGATGACGTCACATCGGCAATCCCCTTGGGCGGCGAATGAAACACCATGATATCGGCCCCATCGCAAGCGCCAAGCATCCCCTCTGCGGCCTCTTCCGACAAGTCGCAACTCCATGCGCCAAAGGGGGTTTCCGGCACGCCATACCCCAAACCGAAAAGCGTCAGGCCATCGATATCCGCCGCGTCCCCGTGCAGCACGGTCATGCCGGGATTGGCCGCTGCGCGCAGCTCATCCGCGCTTTCGCAATTTCCCGGCACCACCACGCAAGGCGCGGCCATCCCAGCAATGAGCGCCATTGCCTCGGAAAGCCCCTCTCGCTTGTTGCAAAAATCGCCTGCTCCGACCACCAGATCCGCCTTGTGGCTCGCTTCTACCAACTCCGTCGCCCGCGCCCGCGACAGGTGCAGATCGGAAAACGCCAGGACTCTCATGGTTCAAGCCTTGCTTGCAGGGATAACAGATCCGCCCAGGTCTCTCGCTTGGCTTGCGGGTTCCGCAACAGATAGGCGGGGTGAAACATCGGCAAAGCGGGCTTGCCATAGGCCTCTGTCCAATGACCGCGCAACCGCGTGATCCCGCGTTTGCCCAGCCCCGCCTGACAGCTGATATTGCCCATCAATACGACCAGATCCGGATCCATCAGATCCACATGCCGCTGCACGAATGGCAGCATCATTGCGATCTCTTCCGGCTTCGGGTCCCGGTTTTGCGGTGGCCGCCAAGGCAATACGTTGGTGATATAGAAAGCATCTTCAACGGTCTTTTCGCGGCCCAAGCCAATCGCCTCAAACATCAAGTTGAGTAACTGCCCCGCGCGCCCTACGAAAGGTTTGCCCACTCGATCCTCATCGCGCCCCGGTGCTTCGCCAATGATCATCACCCGCGCACCCGGGTTCCCATCGGCGAACACAATGTTGCGTGCGCCCCGCTTCAATTCACAATGGTCAAATGCCTCAAGAGCGGCCTCAAGCGCACGCAAATCCGAAGCGCCCCCTGCGGCCTCTTTGGCCGCCGCCACGGCATCCACCGAAACGGCCTCGGGCGCAGCGCTGGCCTGTTCGACTGCAACCTTCGCAGGCGCAGGCTTTGCCGCCAACTCATACCGATTGACCGGTGCATCCCCGATTGCTTCATCCGCGCCCAGTTCCATCTGCCATTCGAGCAACGCCAGCGCGGTCGCGTGATCCATTTGCGATTCCATGGGTTTAATCTAGAACGCCTTCCGCGCCGGTAAAAGTTCGCTTTTCAGGCCCCGCTTCGCTTTTCTTTTTGTCACAGATTTCCTAGGGAGATCGGCGAAGCCCGTGGCTTTGGCTTTCGGGCAGAGCCTCATCCGCCCTTGCCCCGGCAATCAACCCTTTCTATAAGCTGCAAAAACCCGTGGCCGGAGAGACGGATGAGCTTTTCACAATCCCATCTTTTGGGGATAGAGCCCCTCTCACCCACCGATATTTCCACCATTCTCGATCTGGCCGACCAATACGTTACCCTTAATAGATCCGCTATGAAACATGGCGATGCATTGGCGGGCCTCACCCAGATCAACATGTTTTTTGAGAATTCCACGCGCACGCAGGCGAGTTTTGAATTGGCGGGCAAGCGGCTTGGCGCAGATGTGATGAACATGGCGATGCAAGCCAGTTCTATCCGCAAAGGTGAGACCTTGATCGATACCGCCCTCACGCTCAACGCCATGCAGCCGGACATCCTTGTTGTCCGCCACCCCCATTCCGGCGCTGTTGATCTTTTGGCGCAAAAGGTGAACTGCGCCGTGCTGAATGCTGGCGACGGCCGCCACGAGCACCCTACTCAAGCGCTGCTCGACGCGCTCACCATCCGCCGCGTGAAGGGCCGGATCGATGGCCTCACCGTGGCCATTTGCGGAGACATCGCCCATTCCCGCGTCGCGCGTTCAAACCTGCATTTGCTCGCCAAAATGGGCAACCGCATCCGGCTCATCGGCCCCTCGACGCTGATGCCCTCTGGCATGGAATCCTTAGGTGCCGAGGTTTTTGAGAATATGGCCGAAGGCCTCAAAGACGCCGATGTCGTCATGATGCTGCGCCTTCAGAAAGAGCGCATGGATGGTGGCTTTATCCCGTCTGAGCGCGAATACTACCATCGCTTTGGGCTCAACGCAGAAAAGCTTTCCCACGCGCGCGCGGATGCAATCGTCATGCACCCGGGTCCCATGAATCGCGGGGTGGAGATTGATGGTGAGTTGGCCGATGACATCAACCGCTCTGTCATTCAGGATCAGGTGGAAATGGGCGTCGCCGTCCGTATGGCTGCGATGGATCTTTTGGTCCGTGTGCGCCGGTTTAACAAGAGTGGTGGGCCCAAAGAGGTGATGGCGTGAGCTTGCATGTGAAAGCGGGTGAGCACGGGCTGGTCCGCGTTTTCCAGCTGGGCTACCGCGTGTCGATGGAGCTGCAGCACTTTGAAGCTGTGGATCGCCTCGCCACCGCTCTTGGTGTGGAAAGCCTTCAGGCTGAGGATGTCCAGATCGTCGATCTAAGCGCC
>JBCCAJ010000471.1:0-2434 GCA_039814845.1 Pseudomonadota bacterium
ATCACCACCATCGAGGATCAGATGGATGGCAGCACGGTGCAGGGAGAGAAAGGTCGCAAAGCGGTTGAGATCGTGGGGCGGGAATGGTCTCGCTTTTCCTATCGTCGGCAGGTCGCGAAATTTTCAGCGCGCAGCGGCGCGCCCGTGGCAGAGCCGACCTGAGCCATGATCATCACGCGGCTTTTCGGCGGGGCAGGCAATCAGCTTTTCCAATATGCGGCCGGGCGGGCCTTGGCGGATCATTTGGGTGCAGATTTGGCTGTGGACAAACGATACCTGCCGCTTGGGGGTGAAACGCGGGCAGATTGCTTTTTGCACTACGAGCAAGCCCGCTTTGTGGATGATGTGGCCCTTCCGCCTGCAAAAATGGATGGAGCCGTGAAGTATGCTGCGTGGCGTGCCTTGGGGAGAAACCCGCGCTTTCATCGCGAAGAAGGCTTGGGCTTCAACGGTGGTTTCTTTGATCAAAAGGATGGAACCTACCTTCACGGCTACTGGCAAACGGAACAATACTTTGAAGCCATCGCGCCGCAGATCCGCGATGATTTGCGCATGACGACGCCGCTTGATCCAGCCAATTCTGATATGGCGGATCGGATCGCCGAGGCCAGTGTTGCGGTGTCTGCCCATGTGCGGCGGGGCGATTACGTGGGCGATGGAAGCTACGCAATTTGCGCGCCGGAGTATTACCGGCAAGGCGTGGCGCGGATTGCGGAGCAGACTGGACAGCATGTGACCTGTTTCGTCTTTTCCAATGATCCGGCCTGGGCGCGGGAGAACCTTTCGCTGGGGGCTGAGATGGTCGTGGTCGACATCAATGATGAAACCAAGGGCCACTTTGATCTGCATCTGCAAACGCTGTGTGATCATCACATCATCGCCAACTCGACCTTTTCGTGGTGGGGGGCGTGGTTGAATGCGAATGACGACAAGCATGTCATCGCGCCGAAAGACTGGTTCGGCCCGGGCAAGCCTGCGAACCCTGATATTTGCCCGCCCGATTGGATCCGACTGTGACTGATCCATCTGAGGCCAAGTTCATCCCGGAGACGGTGCACAAACGGGATGTGTTTTCCGAGACGATCTCAGGCCGCCTTGAGGGAGTGGAAGATTTTCCTGTCGTTCTGCGACGTCTGGACGGGGTGCCGGGATATGCCAAGCCGCTGGCATGGTGGCTGGCGCGGCGGGAAATCCGAGGTCTAAAAACGGTGCAGGGAATTGAAGGCTGTCCGGTACTGGTGCGGGTGGATAAGACCGGCTTGTTGCGCAGTTGGACGCAAGGCACGCCGTTGCAATTGGCCAAACCCGGCGATGCTGCGTGGTACCGCGATGCGCGGCGGTTGCTGCGAGACATGCGGCGCGCAGGCGTGACGCATAACGATATCGCCAAACCGCAGAATTGGTTGATGACACCCGATGGTCGTGCTGCGGTGATCGATTTTCAGTTGGCCTCTGTCCATCGTCGTCGGGGGCAGTTGTTTCGGGTTATGGCGCGAGAAGACTTGCGGCATTTGTTGAAGCAAAAGCGCGCTTATGCGCCTGACCTGCTGACGGCGTCCGAGATCAGGATGCTGAACCGAAAGGCGCTGCCGTCGCGGATCTGGATGGCGACGGGCAAGAAGCTTTATAATTTCATCACGCGGCGATTGATGAATTGGTCGGATGGGGAAGGCACCGAGGATCGCGTTGAGCGGGAAGGCCCGCCGCTGCGCGCGGTTTGGGGCGCGGATCCACGAGTGACGGACATGGTGTTTTGCACCTATCCGGGCGCAGCCAAAGGCGTCGGGCTTTATGCGTTTGTGGAGACGGATTTGTCGGCAGAGGCGCTTCGTGAGATGATGGTTGACGCGCCTGATCTGATCCAGCCGGTGGGGGCCTTGCCGCGCGGGGCGGATGGGGTGCCGAGGCTGGATGCGTTGCAATTGATCGCGGCCAACCGGTTGGACGAGTTGGAGTTGCTTTTGGATCGAGAGCCGGGATTGGCTGAGGTGGTGGGGCCGATTGTGGCGGAGCGGCGGAACCTGACCGACCGGGTTTTTAAGTGACGCTTTAGCAAGAAGCGGCTTCCTCTCCGCTTTCGCACGACAGAGCGGCTTTGCCTGGCATCGGTCTGGCGATCCTAATCTTTGGTCTGCAGCACTTTATCCCGGGGTCCCCGGACTCTATTCGAGCGACGCCATGCAATTGCTATTTCGCTAAGCCCTGCGTGGGGCCCTCCTCTCGGCGATTGCGGGCAATCGCATGCCGGGCAACGGACGAAGGCGCGGCGGCGCAGGGCGCCTTGGTTTCGCGTCAGCAGACTTCAGGTGTCTTCGTTGGCCCGCTGAAACCCTTGCTCAATCGCCTCGCGCAGGCGTTTTTCGAGGGTTCGCTGTTTGGCTTGCGAGTAGAATTTCAGTCCGAACATGTCCTTGACGTAAAACGCATCCACCAC
>JBCCAJ010000030.1:0-12122 GCA_039814845.1 Pseudomonadota bacterium
CGATCATGGGCACTGTCACCGCGCAAAACCCGGATAATGAGGCGCTGTCTTTTGAAGTGCTCACAACGCCCACCAACGGGACGGTGGTGATGAATGCCGACGGGACATTCACCTACACCCCGGACGCAGATTTCAACGGAATGGACACGTTTACCTATCAGGTGACCGACAGCTTGTTCTTGGATCAAGGGTTTGATGAAAGCGTACCGCAGTTCGGGGTGGTTACGGTAAACGTGGCGCCTCAGAACGATGCGCCGGACGCAGAGGATCAGTTCTTTGAAGTGCCAGCTGTCCCAGTGTTTGAGGGTCAGATTGATGCCACGGATATTGACGGGGACGACCTCGAATTCTCTTTGGTGACCAGTCCGGGCGATGATCCGCTAGGCGTTTTGACCGTCAACAGTGATGGCAGTTTTTCATACGCTCGGGATGATTTCGGCGATGGGTTTGACACCTTTCAGGTTCAGATCACTGATGGCGAAGAAACCATCACCGTGAATGTCACGTTTGGCCTGGAAGATGGCGGCGGTGACGTCGCCGAAGACCTTGGGCTGAGCGTGGATTTCAACCTGACCGCAACAGAGGATGCCCCGGCCGGTAGCGCCACGGTGTCTGTGGCCCCTGTGGCCGCGACGCCCCTAAATATCATGTTCGCGATGGACGAATCCGGCAGCATTGGCACTACAGGTTTCCAACAACAGGTAACGGCAGTGTCCCAAGCGATCACCGCATTGCGGACGCAATTCGCGGAATCCTCAACGCCGGTCACGATCAGCCTGGTCACGTTCGACGGAAACTCCAGAACATTCGGTGAATTTGACCTGCAAGACCAAGACGGCCTTGATGCCGCGATCACCTCGATCTTGGCTAGCTTCAATGGTGGTGGGACAAGCTGGGCTGCGGCCTTGGATGAGGCCGATAGTTTTTTCACGAGCCAGGACGCGTTCTACGATAACCTGACAGACGAGACCGGAGAAGAGTTTGGGGAGGCCGTAAACTTCCTCTATCTGATCACCGATGGTGTCCCCAGCGGCGGTAACCCCTATCCAGCGGCCTTGGCCAACCTGCGTGACAACCACAACGTTGTTATTGAGGCTTTCGGGATCGGGGATATCAATTCAAGCTTGCTGACACAGCAATACACCGTCGACGGCGTGACATATGACTTCGACAATGGTGGGGGCGTTCCATCCGTTACGCTTGACAATTCGGCAGAGGGCAACAGCCTGGCCGCGGCGTTGCTGGATTCATCCATCTTCGGGGCAGAGCTTGCCTCCTTCCAGCTGTCGCTAGAGGCCGATGGTGTCGGCACAGGCATCATCGCGGATGAAAACAGCGAGGCGTTCGAAGGCCAGGATCTGAACTTCCTTCTGTCTCTGGCAAAGGTTGACGGGATCGAAGATCTTCTGGGCGACGTGAACAATCTTCAGGCCGTTGCGGTGTTTGACACCGATGGCGACCTGTCCACCACGGATGATCAGGTCAACGTGGTCAGCACCGTGCAGATTGCGGCGCCCATAACCGATGTGGATCTCAGCGGTCTGGATGGAGCCGATCTGTTGCTGGGCGGGGATGGAAATGACACCCTAACCGGCAATGGCGGCGAGGATGTGCTGTTCGGCGGTGGCGGCTTGAATGAGCTCTATGGCGGTGCCGATGACGACATTCTGGTGGTGAATGAGGTGCCCACGGCAGGGTCGGTCATGGATGGTGGCGCAGGCGATGATGACTGGCTCAGCTTCACCATTGCGGGTGATCTGACGGGGATCCTGCCCACACTGACTATTACCGACGTTGAGGCGCTCGATATGGAAAACGGGGTGGCCAACACGCTGACCCTCACGGCGGCGGACGTTGCTGGACTGTCGTCAGAAGCAAGCGGCTTCGCGGATGATCTTTTCTCTGGCGCAATTGATCCGGACAGCACGATCATGGTGTTTGGGGATGCGGGCGATGTTCTGAACCTTGATAGCCCCGGTGGGTTTGTGGTTCAGCATAGCACCGTGATGGATGGCGATGACAGCTATACTCTTTACAGCTTCTTCAGCCCGGGTGGTGATCCGGCCTTTGTCGCGGTTGATGACGATATCTCGGTCAATGCGCTGTTGGTGTCTTCCTGAGCAGGCCAAAGGCCATTTCATTTCTGAATTGGCGGTAAGCCAAGCCTGATTGCACCGCCGGTATGATGATCAACTATCGGCTCACCTTTGCGGTAGATCGCGATCTTTCCATCCTGTGCCATACGCTTTGCGACATCGCGCAGACCCGGCATAAGGGCGCGCCAATCTGTTTCTTGCGGACAAAGCGCCCGGGCTGCCTCAGATGGGCAGATCGTTTTGCCCACGCCCCGCTCTAAGCAAAGGTCCACGATCATCTGTTCGATTTCGCGTTCAGTTGGGGTCATTCAGACACGAAAAAGGCCTGCCGCGATGGGCAGGCCTTCCCGAAAACCCTCAAAGATCACCCGTACACGGCGTCTTTGCCGAAATGCTTGGTCAGCATGTAGTAAATCACTGCGCGGTACTTGTTCCGCTCAGACCGGCCATAGGTTTCGATCACGGAATTGATCGCATCCATCAGCTCCGGGCCGTCCGCCAGGCCCAGTTTCTTGACGAGGAAGTTATCCTTTACGGTTTCCAGCTCATGCTCCTGTCCTGCGGCAACGGTAGAGGCATCCGCGTTATAGATCGCGGGCCCACATCCAATCGTGACTTTCGTCAGCAGATCCATATCCGGCTCCATCCCGCATTTGCTGCGCAGATCGTCGGCATATTTGGCGATCAATTCATCGCGTTTTCCCATGTTTGACTCCCTTCATGTCCCAGTATCAGACCTATTTGTCCCATTTTCCCTCGCGGGTAGGGCCGAAGATAGCGCCAGATGAGTCGCGGAAAAAGTGAAAACTGGTTTTCGAAGGCTCATGGGCAAGAATGACATGGCGTTAGGGGAAAACAGCACCCTCAGTGCGCCCGTGCCCCGTCACCTGATCATACAGGCGATCCTGTTCTTCCCATTTCGCGATAATGCCCCCGGCGTTTCGACAATTTTGCTGCACCATCTCGCGCCCTGCGCGGACAGCGTGGGATCCATGGCGTTGTTCATGGGATCTAAGCGCAACGATCATCCTATCCCACCGCGCCAACAAATCCGCAGGCATTGCGCTGCGCCTGGCGTGCCGAGGGATCGTGTAAATGATATCAACAGACACCCGGCAAGACGCGGTCCAATCAACTTGCCAACGGGTCACGCCCCAAACGTCATCCCCACGAAGCTGGAGCATTTGGGATCGAAGGCCCTGCGGCGTCGTGGCTGTCACAGTATAGTACTGCCATGCTGTTTTGACCGAGGGATTTGCGAAAGCCGACAGCGTGCTTGCGCCCACGATCAGCAGAACAATCACCACAAACCGCAGGCGTTTGCGACGCTCAAGATCTGATTGCGGGTTGGGTGTGTGCATAAGCTTGTCGAACTTTAGGGCGGTATGCCAAGACGCTATGCGAGATGGGCGCGCGGCTTCAACGAAAAACGCCGGGTCCTTACGGCCCGGCGTTTCTCTAGACGTTTTCTCAAGATCAATAGCGGTAGTGTTCCGGCTTGTAGGGGCCTTCGGGCTTCACCCCGATATAGTCGGCCTGATCTGTGTCCAGCTCTGTCAGTTTCACACCGATCCGATCCAGATGCAGGCGCGCGACCTTCTCATCCAGATGCTTGGGCAGAATGTAGACTTCGTTGTTATAATCATCGCCGCGCTGCCACAGCTCGATCTGGGCGAGCACCTGATTGGTGAAGCTGGCGGACATGACAAAGGACGGGTGACCCGTGGCATTGCCAAGGTTCAGCAGACGGCCCTCGGACAAGAGGATCAAACGGTTGCCATTCGGCATCTCTATCATGTCCACCTGTTCTTTGATGTTCGTCCATTTATGGTTCTTCAGGCTGGCCACCTGAATTTCATTGTCGAAGTGGCCGATATTGCCGACGATCGCCATGTCTTTCATCGCGCGCATATGCTCGATGCGGATGACGTCCTTGTTGCCTGTGGTGGTGACAAAGATATCCGCGGTGCCGACCACATCCTCAAGCGTGGTCACCTGGAAACCATCCATTGCAGCCTGTAGCGCGCAGATCGGATCAACCTCGGTCACGATGACACGGGCACCAGCGCCCTTCAGGGACGCGGCAGATCCTTTGCCCACATCGCCGTAGCCCATCACAACAGCCAGCTTACCGGCCATCATGGTGTCTGTGGCGCGGCGGATGCCATCCACAAGGCTCTCTTTACAGCCATACTTGTTGTCAAACTTGGATTTGGTGACTGAGTCATTCACATTGATCGCAGGGAAAGGCAGTTGCCCATCGCGGACCAGTTGATAAAGGCGGTTCACACCCGTGGTGGTTTCTTCCGACACACCTTTGATCTGATCACGAATTTTAGTGAACCAACCGGGGCTGGCTTCCATCCGCTTTTTGATCTGCACTTTGATCACTTCCTCTTCTTCAGAGGACGGGACCGGGATGATATCTTCCCCGGCCTCAGCGCGAGCACCCAGTAGGATGTACAGCGTCGCATCACCACCATCGTCGAGGATCATGTTAGGGCCATCTTCGAACATGAAGGACTTATCAAGGTAATCCCAATGCTCTTCCAACGTCTGGCCCTTGATCGCAAACACCGGAACGCCGCCTTGGGCAATGGCCGCCGCCGCATGATCCTGGGTGGAAAAGATGTTGCAGCTGGCCCAGCGTACATCGGCACCCAGTTCAACCAGCGTCTCAATCAGAACAGCGGTCTGGATCGTCATGTGCAAGCTGCCGACGATCCGCGCGCCTTCCAGCGGCTTTTGGCCTGCATATTCTTCGCGCAGGGCCATCAGCCCCGGCATTTCTGTTTCGGCGATATCCAGTTCCTTGCGCCCAAACGCGGCAAGGTCGATATCTTTGACAACATAGTCTTTGGCCATGAAACGGCTCCTCAAGAGAATGGGTTTTGAGGGGCAAATAGCACCGAGACCGGGCATCGGCAACTAAGGAGTGTGTCGCATTCTTTCCGTGTGATTTCCGGGCATGGTGTTTTGGGCCAAATCACGCCAAAGATGACGCCATGGATGGTCGTATCATTGGGTTTGAAGGGCGCGGGGCGCGCATACAGTATCGGGTTTTGATGCTGCTATACGCGCTGGTCTTCAACCGCTGGCTCTACGGTATTTTCTGTCGTTGGCTGGCCCGGTTTTTCGATGCGGGCAACAAGGTGGTTCTGGATGTCGGCGGGGGTCGGGGGTTCCGCGTCTACCTCAATGATGGGTACTGGACGCGGTTCATCCTCTATCATCGAGACTACGAACCCGAAGTGCGCCGTGTTCTGGATGCAGCCCAAGGGCATGCTGGGCTTTTTTGCGATCTGGGGGCCAATTCTGGGCTTTGGTCGGTTTACGGGTCGGCGCTCTTTGATCGCGTTATCGCGGTGGAGGCATCAATAGCCACCTTCGCCCGACTGGTCGAAAACGCAGAACCTTTGGACAACATAGAAGCACGACACGCCGCGATTTTTGAAAAGGCTGGCAAGGTGCTGCGCTTCGTCAACGTTCACAACAGCCACGCCTCCGCCCATCTGGACCTTGAGATACCGATTGGCGCCCAGGACAGCACGGAAGATGTCATAACGACACGCGTCGATGATATCGTGCCCGCAGGCGTTGCGGCAATTATGAAGCTTGATGTGGAGGGGGCGGAAATTACGGCCATAACAGGCGCGCAGCGCGCATTGGCTGATGGTGGCGTTCTCGTTTATGAGGACCACGGTTCAGACCTTAAGTCAGAAGTCAGTCGCCACCTGATGTCCCTACCTGATATGCGGGTCTATTCCATCGAAAATGAGGCAAATTTGGTGAGGGACGCAGATCACCTTAGCCAAATCAAGACGGACTCCTACAAGGGCTACAACTTCCTCGCTGGGCGGGCGGATGCCCCGCTTTTGGCGGCCATTGTCCAAGGCCTGGCAAAACGGTAATTCTGACCCCGTTCAAACCGGAGACGCCCCATGCCCCCACCCCGCGCCTGGCAAAAGATGCTTTCGGGCCGCAGGCTTGATCTGCTTGATCCCACGCCCGTGGATATCGAGGTTGAGGATATTGCCCGTGGCCTGAGCTTTGTGGCGCGGTGGAACGGTCAGACCTTGGGGGATTACCCTTATTCCGTCGCCGAACACTCCCTTCTGGTGGAAGAGATTTTTGGCCGAATTGATCCCAAAACACCCGCGAAGTGGCGCATGGCCGCGCTTTTGCATGACGCACCAGAATACGTGATTGGCGATATGATTTCTCCGGTGAAGAACGCGGTTGGTCCGGGCTATGATGAATTGGATAAACGACTGACGGCGGCCATTCACATCCGGTATGGACTGCCTGCCGCGATCCCGGTTGCGGTGAAGAAACAGATCAAAAAGGCCGACAAGATCAGTGCCTGGATGGAGGCCACGCAGATCGCGGGCTTCACGGAAGACGAGGCCAACAAGTTCTTCGGCAAGCCTGGCCAGGATGTGATGGACGGCCTTAGCCTGATCCTACGATCACCCATGGAAGCGCGTGAAGCCTATCTGGCACGCCACGCCGCACTTCTGGAGGCGATGGGATGATCCATGTGCGCCGTGCCGGGGCGCTGGATACCGGTGCAATGGCAGAACTTTTGAATGAGATCATCGCAAAAGGCGGCACGACGGCGATGACAAAACCCGTGACGCGCGATGATCTGACAGAATGGATGCAGTATTACGCCGGGCGGAACGCATGGTTCGTGGCCGAAGACACGGATGGCAACCTGCTCGGGTTTCAATGGATCGAACCGAAGAGAAAGCTTCCACCTGAGGCGTGCGACATCGCCACCTTTTCAAAAATCGGCCAGACCCGACTTGGTACCGGGACCGCGCTGTTTGATGCGACACGCAAGGCCGCAGAGGATTTGGGTTACGCTTGGATCAACGCCACCATCCGGGCCGTGAATGAAGGCGGGCTGTCTTACTACCAAAGCCGCGGGTTTGAGACCTACCGGCTAAGCGACGCGGACCCAGACAGGATCACCAAACGGTACAATCTGCGTTAGCGGGGGGACCGTTTCGCCAAGATCCGCTGCAACGTCCGACGGTGCATATTGAGACGACGTGCCGTTTCCGACACGTTGCGATCACATAGCTCATAGACCCGCTGAATATGTTCCCAGCGCACGCGATCCGCGCTCATGGGGTTTTCAGGAGGTGGAGGCATTTCATCGTCAGAGGCCAGAAGGGCATTGGTGATATCCGTGGCATCGGCCGGCTTTGACAAATAATCCGTCGCGCCAATTTTCACCGCCGCCACAGCGGTCGCGATCGCGCCATAGCCCGTTAAAACGACCACACGGCTGTCGGGCCGCTTTTCGCGGATGGTTTCCACCACGTCCAGACCATTGCCATCTTCCAACCGCAGATCACACACCGCAAAAGCCGGTGGGCGCGCCGTGGCAATCGCCCGCCCTGCCGCAACGGATCCTGCAGTTTCAACCGCAAATCCACGCTTTTCCATCGCCTTTGCCAGGCGCCTCAGAAAGGGTTCGTCATCATCAACAAGGAGCAGCGATTTGTCTTCGCCAATGTCCTGTAGTGCTTCAGCCATATGTCATCATCCCGCTTGCGACAGCTGCTATTACTAAAACTATTCTAGAATTGCACGAGTTAAGGTCAAATAGACTCGATCACACGGCATCTATGAAACACTGTATGCGTTCTGCCATGTCCTCGGGGCCTTCGTCGCGGCGAAAGAACTCAGCAAAGCCTTTTTCGGGGAACACCAAGTAAGACAGCGTCGAGTGATCGACGAGGTAAAATTCATCATCACCCTGGTCATGGGACTTGTAGAACGTGCGATAGGCTTGGCTTGCGCCTTTGACCTGTTCGGTACTGCCTGTCAGACCAACCATCCGGGGGTGCATGATTTCTGTGTAATCGGCCATCACCTCAGGCGTGTCGCGCTTGGGATCTATTGAAATGAACACGGGCTTCACGATAGATCCGTGATCATCCTCCAGAATTTGGACGGCCGTGGCATTGCGCGACACATCTATCGAACAAACATCCGGGCAATAGGTATAGCCGAAGTAAATCAGCGTGGGCTGATCAATCACATCGACATCGGTCACCGTTTCGCCCGTTTGACTGACAAGCTCAAAAGGCCCGCCGATGGCCGCCTGACCGCCAGCAATCTGGCCCGCACGGCATTGGGCAAACTGTTCGTCCGGGCTTGACTGAGACGTCAGCCACACCATCCCACCGATCAGAATGGCCACCGCCACACCACAAGCAATCGCGATTGTTTTGACCATCTTCACACCTCGTTCACGGACAGGTTCAATGTGTCGTCTTGCGCTTAGACACATCTATCAATGATACTGGCAGTTGCAACGCCCACAGGATCACAAATGCGAAAACCGACCCCGGATACAAGCAGCCTGCAAAAGCGAGAGAATTGGGTTCGCCTGCGCACGATCATCCTTTTGCGTTGGTGGGCCATCATCGGGCAGGTGTCCGCGTTGATCGTGGCGCAGCGGCTTTACGACCTCGATCTGCAGATGGGCTTTTGTTATCTGGCCATTGGGGCCGCCGTCCTTTCGAACTTAGTGGCGTCCTTCATTTTTCCTGAAAGTAAACGGCTGCAAGAGCCTGAGACCTTCATGGTCGTTCTATTTGACCTGCTGCAATTGGGCCTGATGCTGTATCTGACGGGCGGGCTGCACAATCCGTTCACTATTCTGATCGTGGGGCCGGTCATTATATCGGCCACGACCCTGTCTGTGCGGTCCACTGCCGCGCTGGGCCTGATCGCGATTGCACTGGTGACTGCGCTGATGGTCTATCACTTGCCCCTGACCACGCAGGGCGGGTTTGTCCTGCGTATGCCCGATGTATTCCTCTTTGGGAATTGGGTGGCGATTGTGATCGCGGTGGTTTTCCTCGGCGTCTATTCCCGCTGGATCATGACAGAGATGCGCGCGATGTCAGAGGCGCTGCAGGCCACACAGATGGCCTTGGCGCGCGAACAGAAGCTGACCGATCTGGGTGGCGTGGTGGCTGCGGCAGCCCATGAACTTGGCACGCCACTTGCCACCATCAAACTGGCCAGTGGGGAATTGGCAGAAGAGCTTTCCGACGATCCAGAACTTCACGCCGATGCCATGCTGATCCGCGAACAGGCGGACCGGTGCCGCGATATTCTGAAATCCATGGGGCGTGCGGGAAAGGATGATCTGCACTTGAAGCAGGCGCCGCTCAGCGCCGTCATTGAAGAGGCCGCCGACCCGCACGCGGCGCGCGGCAAGACCCTGCTGTTCGAACACGCGGTCTTGCCCGGTTCAAACGCCCTGCAGCCGGAAATTTTACGCAAACCGGAGGTGGTGCATGGCGTTCGAAATCTGGTGCAAAACGGCGTGGATTTCGCGCGCACACAGGTCTGGATAGAAAGCCGTTGGGATGACAAGATTATTTCCTTGCGCATCATGGATGACGGGCGGGGGTATCCATCGCATCTTTTGGGCCGAATTGGCGATCCGCTGATGCGTCGTCGTGGGTCACGCACAGATCCTACACGGCCGGAATATGAAGGGATGGGGCTTGGTCTTTTCATTGCCAAAACGCTTTTGGAACGGTCTGGTGCGGTGCTTAGCTTTGCCAACGGAGCCGAGACATTTGAGAAGGGATCCGAGCTTGCCTTCCGTTCCGGCGCGTTCGTCGAGGTAACCTGGCCTCGTGCCAAACTGGAAACGTCTGAAGGCCGTAAATGGACAGCGCTTGGGGCGAACCAACCTATCAAAGTGTGACGGAAAGCGTGACGTCTCCTCAATCGTTAACTGGTCGTTAACGATGAATTAACGAAAGATGACCACGCTCTGCCCGTTATGACCGGTTTGGGTGATTCTCTGGGTTTAGTGGCTTTGGCCGTGCTGCTTTCAGCGGCCATTTCGGTTTTGATTTTGTCATTTGTCATGCGCACAGGGCGCGGCGTGCCATCTGACGTCAGCGCAAAGATGCGTTGCACATTCCTGATCAAAGATGGGAAAATCATCGATCAGTGCCAGCACACACCGCAGATCATCGGTGTCTCCACTTGGCCAGAACTGCGCGGGTGGTTGGGGGACAGGTTTTCTGACTTACCTCTCAAGCTGGCGTCAGACGTGACAGGCCCACCCCTAGTCTATGAATCTGCAACAGATGGCGATGATGCGAGGTTGACGATTCATACCACCCCTCAAGGACAGTCCATCACGCTTGAAGACAGCACTCCGCACACTGCTGTAAGTCGGCATGCGTTGTTGTTGGAAAACCGACGAGCAGACAGGTTGCAAGATGTGTTACGACATGCGCCCGCAGTCGTTTTTGGCATCGACGACAGTGGTAAACTGCAATGGGGCAATGAACGGTTCGAAGCGCTAAGCGTCGACGCCCGCTGCGCATTTATAGAAACTGCGAGAGACCGCAGCGATGATGATGCCCTGAAAGTCAGTATCGACGCAGAAGATACGGAGCGCAAAGAACACTACGAAATCTCTGTGATGGCAAATGACAGCGGTGCCGTGCTTTACGCAAATGATGTGACCCGTTTGGTCGAGGCCGACAATATCCGAAGCGCCTTTGTTCAGACATTGACCAAGACTTTCGCGGACTTGTCCACCGGTCTGGCCGTGTTTGACCGCGACAAGCGGCTGGTCCTGTTCAACCCAGCCGTGATGGATCTGACCGATCTGCCGGCTGACTTCTTGACCACCCGCCCTCATATGATGGAGTTCTTTGACAGGCTGCGCGACAACCACATGATGCCGGAGCCCAAAAGCTATTCCACATGGCGCAAGCAAATCACCGAGATGATCACTTCGGCGGTCAACGGGCACTATTCCGAAAGCTGGTCATTGCCGGGCGGGCTCACCTACAAACTGACAGGGCGGCCGCATCCCAACGGAGCGATCGCCTTTCTGATCGAAGACATCACCGATGAAATGGCCCTAACCCGGCAATCCAGATCACAGCTGGAGACGCATCAATCCATTCTCGATGCCATGCAGGAGGCGATCGCCGTGATCGGCCCTGACGGGGGGCTGCTGATCTGCAACGCGTCCTTCAGCAAGGTGGTCGGCTTTGATCCTGATGCCCGTGTGGCGCCCACATCCCTGCAAGAGGTCATGGAAGCCTGCCAGCAACGCTTCCCGGGCACTGGGGGTTGGGACGATCTTGTAACTGGTGCGCGGGTTGAACCCACGGAAACGCGGCTGAGTGACGGGTCAGGGCAGAATGTCCAAGTCCGTGTTGAACCGCTGAGCGGCGGGCTTATGATGCTCAATATGGCCGTCTCATCCGAACCGGTGACCCTTTCCGCCTAAAGGCTGTTGCGGGCTATGGTGAGCGGTGTAGTGTCGTCTGGATGACGACCGCGCCCCTTCAGCTGCACAGCCATTCCCCCAAAGACACTCAGCGGTTCGCCACTGCCCTCGTACCTTTTTTGGAGCCGGGTGATGTCGTGCTTCTGAGCGGCCCAATCGGTGCCGGAAAGTCCCACTTCACCCGCGCTGCCATCCTCCACAGCCTTCCAGTGCCCGAGGATATCCCCTCCCCCACCTACACGCTTGTGCAGACTTATCTGACACCAAAGGCAGAGATCTGGCACGCAGATCTCTATCGGTTGGGCGATACCGCAGAGGTGCATGAAATCGGGCTATGGGCCGCCTTTGAGGACGCAATCTGCTTCGTGGAATGGCCAGACCGGTTGGGTACTCAGGCACCTGAATCTGCGCTTGCGATCTCATTTGAACCGAAAGGCGACGAAGAAAGCCGAGTTTTGACATTTTCATGGTCTGATCCAAAGTGGGCGACACGGTTGAAGGGGGTTTTGGGTGGCTGACCGGCGCATGATGATGAAGGATTTTCTGGAACGGTCTGGCTGGGGCAATGCGCGGCTTGACGACCTTGCGGGTGATGCATCCAACCGTCGCTACTTTCGCGTAAACAAAGCGAATGATCATGCTGTTCTAATGGATGCGCCACCAGAGAAGGGCGAAGATGTCGGCCCCTTCGTACAGATTGCCAAAGTCTTGCGTGCAGTGCCCCTGAG
>JBCCAJ010000128.1:0-7156 GCA_039814845.1 Pseudomonadota bacterium
GCGGGCCCCTACGCCAAGGAAGACGGAGAAATGATCATTAACGCCGAAGGGACGCGTGTTGTCTGACCTCTTTGACGCTTCAAACCTCCCCCGAACGGACCTTACGCAGCTTTGGCCTGCCGCACCCAGCACCCACGCCCCGCGCATCCTTCTGCTTTATGGCAGCTTGCGCGACCGATCCTATTCCCGCCTGCTCAGCGAAGAGGCGGCTCGCATCCTGCACCATCTGGGCGCGGAGACGCAGACTTTCGATCCCTCTGGCTTGCCGCTGACAGATGACGCAGAACCTGATCACCCCAAAGTGGCGGAGCTGCGCACGCGTGTCACCTGGTCCGAAGGTATGGTCTGGATCAGCCCGGAACGCCACGGGGCCATGACCGGGATCATGAAGCTGATGATTGACTGGATCCCTTTGTCACTGGGCGGGGTGCGGCCCACACAGGGAAAGACACTCGCGCTGGCGCAGGTCTCTGGCGGCAGCCAAAGTTTCAATGCTGTCAATCAGATGCGCATTCTGGGCCGATGGATGCGGCTCATCACCATTCCCAATCAATCCTCGGTGCCCATGGCCTACAAGGCGTTCGATGAGGCGGGCCGCATGCTTCCGTCCTCTCGCTATGACCGGGTGGTGGATGTGATGGAAGAACTGGTGAAATTCACCCTGCTGACCCGTGACCAGAAGGAGTATTTCACCGATCGGTACTCTGAACGTCTACCGCGCTGACAGCGCATCCTGCAGCACATCTTTGACCGTATCGCCTGGCACCTGGGCGGTGACAAAGGCCTGCCCGATGCCGCGTGCCAGGATAAAGCGCAATTGCCCATCCACGACCTTTTTGTCCTGCGCCATCAGCGACAGAAGGCCATCTGCATCCGGCAAATCTCCTTCTATATCAGATAGGTCAACCTTCATCTTCATGTCGCTGAGATGGGCGCGCACCCGGCTTGGATCTTCCTGCGCACACAAGCCCATCCGCGCCGAGAGTTCAAAAGCCAGTGCGCAGCCGATGGCCACGCCTTCGCCGTGCAGCAAGCGATCCGAGTACCCCGTCGCCGCCTCCAGCGCGTGACAGAACGTATGGCCCAGGTTCAAAAGCGCGCGGTCGCCCTGTTCGGTTTCATCGCGCACGACGATATCAGCTTTCATCTCCACCGACCGCCGCACCGCCTTGATCCGCGCGGCCTCATCCCCTGAGGCAAGCGCGGGGCCGTTCGCCTCTAACCACTCAAAGAACGTGGCATCGCCCAAAAGGCCGTACTTCACGACCTCCCCGTAACCCGCGAGAAAATCACGAGGTTTCAGGGTTGAGAGCACATCTGTGTCGGCCAGAACCAAGCTGGGTTGATGGAACGCGCCGATCAGGTTTTTGCCCTGTGGTGCATTGATCCCGGTCTTGCCACCCACGGAACTGTCCACCTGCGCCAGCAAGGACGTGGGCACCTGCACAAACCGCACACCGCGCCGCATGACGGCGGCGGCAAAGCCCACCAGATCGCCGATCACCCCGCCACCAAGGGCCACCACCACATCGCCGCGCTCAATCTTTTCTGCCAGAAGCCACTCGACTGTGCGCTCGAAATGCGGCCAGGATTTGGTGGCCTCCCCAGGCGGCAGGCTCAGATGCGTGGACGTGATCCCGCTTGCCGCCAACCCCTGCACCAATGCATCCAGATGCAGCGCGCTCACATTGTCATCGGTCACAATCGCCACGTGCGGTCGGCGCAACAGCGGGCCGATCAAGGCACCGCTCTGCGCCAAAAGCCCCGGCCCGATCAGCACGTCATAGGCGCGATGCCCGAGCGGCACATGCACTTTTTCCATCAAACCGCCTCCAACACATCGGCGCGGGTCAAAAGGGTGTCCACCACCTTGCCCGCCATCTGATCCAGCGAATAGGTGGGCTGCGCCTTCACTGCCAGATCGGCTTGCTCATAGATCGGCACGCGCGCCTCAAACAATTCCTTCAACGTGACATACGGATTAGCTGTGCGCAGCAAAGGTCTGGTATCCTTGTTTTTTACCCGCCCCCACAACAAGGACAGGTCGGCGTTCAGCCACACCGAAACCCCCTTGTCAGAGATGTTGTCGCGGTTGCGGTCCGCCAAAAACGCCCCGCCACCTGTGGACAGGATGCCCGGAGCGCCATCCAGCAGGCGGTTGATGACCTCAGCCTCCCGATCGCGGAAAAACGCCTCTCCGTCACGGGCGAAAATCTCTGCAATGGACATCTTTGCGGCTTGCTCAATTTCGGCATCAGAGTCCAGAAACGGCACGTTCAGACGCGCGGCCAATGTGCGCCCCACGGCTGTTTTTCCCGCGCCCATCATGCCCACCAGCACCACCGTTTTGTGCAGCTTGAAGAGGCCCGCCTCACTCACGCTTCGGCACTCCCCTGCCAAAAAATTCATGTTTTGCATTGAATGACGTGATCTTGCCCAAAAGGCCAGCTATAACTGCGCCCAAGAAGACCACGCATGCGGGCAGGCAGATAGATGTTCAGGCTGATCAAATGGCTCATTTACCTCGGAATTTTGGGGTTCATTGCCCTTGTTATCTACGCCTATCTAGGCCCGTTCTTCGGGGTAGACTTTTCGCCTGAGGAACGGGAAATCCGGCAGGATTTGATCCTTGAGACGCAGTAGCGCCGCGATTGCTTTGACGTTGCTACCCTCCTCCCTTGCGGCGGAGGCACCTCTGTCGGCCATCGACTGGCTGAAAGAACCCGCGCCCGTGAATGTGGCGCAGCCCCTGATTGAACCGCTGGATGAACCTGTCGAGGACGGTCTGGCCCCTCTGACGCCCAGCGATCAGGAAGGTGTGACCGTACCTGGCGTCGCCGTGACCCCGCTAGGAGAGGCGCAGGCCGATGCGGTGGGTCTTTTGCCCAGTGCCACAACAGGCCTGCCCATTACCATGTGGCAAGCCAGCAAGACGGACAATATCCTGACCCGTCTGGACCGCTTGCCCGATGCGCCCTTGCCCGCGCTGCAGGCCCTGATTTACACGCTGCTTCTGGCCGAGGCCGACCCGCCAGCAGACACCACCGCCAACACCCGGTTCCTGCAGGCCCGGATTCGCGCGCTGCAGCGCTATGGGGCGGTGGATGCCGCCTTGGCCTTGGTCGAACGCGCAGGCCCGCGCACACCGTTGCTTTTCGATGACTGGCTGGAGCTGAGCCTTTTGCGGGGCTCAGAGCAGCAGGTTTGCGAAACCCTCGCGCAGGTGCCCACGCTGTCGGATGACTATGGCGCGCGGGTCTTTTGTCTTGTGCGCACGGGCGACTGGCCCACCGCGGCTCTCATTTATGACACGGCGCTGATTGTGGATGAACTTGACCCCGCAAACATAGAACAATTGGCACTTTTTCTTGATCCAGAATATGGCAGCACGGGCGTGGATTTGCCACCGCCGCGCGATATGACACCGTTGCTGTTCCGTCTGTACGAAGCCAATGGCGCGCCTTTGCCCACCCGCACGCTGCCCCGCCGGTTTGCCGCCGCAGATCTGCGTGGCACAACAGGTTGGCGCAGTGAAATTGAGGCGGCAGAGCGTCTGGCCCGCACCGGCGCACTGCCGGCAAATCGCCTGCTTGGTCTATACACCGCACGCCGTCCGGCGGCCTCTGGCGGCATCTGGGACAGGGTGAAAACCTTGCAAGCCTTTGATCGCGCAATGCTTTCGGGCGACGCGGACAAGATCGCGAAGGCCCTACCAATCGTGTGGGAGGATATGGTGGATGCAGGGCTCGGCATCGTCTTCGCCACGCTTTATGGCGAAAGGTTATCGCGCACAGACCTGCCGGGCCTGGAGCAAACGGTGCACGGGATTGGCCTTTTGTCGCCCGCCGCCTCCGCCCACACCGGCAAGCTGCGCAACCGCTCAGCGCGATTCCTGGACAGTGTGGCGCTTGGCACGGTCGACGCCTCGCTCGCCCAGACCCCGACGGAGCAGGCCATCGCCCGCGCTTTTGCCGAAGCCACGCCCGCCCGCCGCTACGCCGGGCCGCTCTCAGAAGGCAAGCTGGGCGAGGTGATCCTGGATGCGATCACCGATCTCCACCGTGCCATTGAGGCGCGCAGCACGCAGCTCGACGAACCTTTGGCGACATTGCGGTTTGTGGGCCTTGAAGATGTAGCGCGTGGGGCGGCCTTACAAATCCTGCTGCTGCCGTCCGAATGAGCGCCCGTTGGATTCCCGAATTTCTGGAAGCGCGTGCAGCAGAGGCCGGGGCCGCGCCGAACACATTGGCGGGTTACAACCATGATCTCAGCCATTTTCACGCCTGGCTCACCCGCGATGGTGGTCGGTTGGAGACGGTGTCGCGCGACCGGATTGAGGCCTATTTGATGGGGCTCGCCGATGAGGGGCTGGCCGTTTCTACCCGCGCGCGGCGGCTGTCGTCGATCAAGCAACTCTTTGTTTTCGCGTTCGAAGAAGGCCTGAGGGAGGATAACCCCACCCTCATGATCAAAGGCCCTGGCCAGCCCCGCCGGCTGCCCAAGACACTGTCTGTTGAAGATGTGGAAAAGCTACTTCGCGCTGCGCGGGAGATGGGCAAAGCATCCCATATCCGCCTGCGCAACACCTGCATGATGGAACTGCTTTACGCCACCGGCATGCGGGTGAGTGAGCTTGTGTCCCTGCCTGTAAGCACCGTGCGCGGCAATCCCGACATGCTGCTGGTGCGTGGCAAGGGCAACAAGGAACGGATGGTGCCCTTGTCGCAGACGGCCAAAGAGGCGCTGAGCGTGTGGCTTGCCCATCGGGACGCCGAGGATGATCTGGCCAGGCAGGAAGGCAAACCCGTTTCCGCTTTCCTCTTCCCATCACGGGGCAAATCTGGACATATAACCCGGGTCAATTTCTATAACCTTATCAAGGCCCTCGCCACCCATGCTCAGGTAAATCCCGCGACGGTCACGCCCCACACCCTGCGCCATGCCTTCGCCACCCACCTGCTGGCCGGTGGCGCCGATCTGCGCACGATCCAGACGCTTCTGGGCCATGCCGATGTGGCCACGACAGAGATCTACACCCATGTCCTGGAGGACCGCCTGCGCGATCTGGTGGAAACCCATCACCCGTTGGCAAACCCGCCGCGCCGCAAGTCGGGCGGCAGCACGTCCTCGGACGGCCAATAACCCGTCAAAAGCGCCTCGTGATAGCCTTGGGTCAAACCTGCGCTGACCATGGCGGCATGGGTGGCGGCGCTGTCGTATTCCAAATCATGCAGCGTTGCGATCCCGCCGTCCATAATCGCATACTGACCGACCGCCTTGCCGTGATTGGCAGGCATCCCGATCACGCCCGGATTGGTCCACAATATCCCAGCCACGCTGCGGACAAAGGCCAACCCGCAATGGCCTGCAATCACCCCGTCCACGCGGGCCACATGGCCCAAACGGCTCTGAAGGAACGCGATTTCCTGCATGAAGACCTGTTCTGAGCTGTTGGGCCAGATGAACCGGCTCACATCCTCTGCCCCACCGTGGATCACCGCGAACCGGCGGCCCGCTTGGGTGAACACAACGACGTCCGGTAGGTTGCCCATCCATCTGCGATCCTCTGGACCGACATGTTTGTCGGCATAGGCGTACCACCCGGCTGACAAAAGATCACAGGTGCTGCCTTCCTCAAACCCGCATCCGCAGGTCATCTGGCGGGCGGCCAGTTGGTGTTCGCAATTGCCCGCGACCACCGCGCAGCCTTGTTTCCGGACCAACGCGACAGTGTCGACCGGGTTGGCACAATAGGCCACCACATCGCCGGTGCAAATGATGTGCGGCACGTCGCGCGCCCGGGCCACGTCAAAAAGCGCCTCAGTCGCCTGCAAATTCGAATAGGGCCCACCGAAAAGCAACACTGGCCCGGTCAACTCACCCAAATCTTGCACGCGCATCGCCTTGATCCCTTGAATGAGGCCGCCTCACACCCCATAACCCTATTTCATGATCCAGACGAGACCCGGAACAGCGACAGACTAATGGAACCCACCGCCCCGGCGCTTGACGCCGCCTTCTGGATCACCTCCGCTTCTATTCTTCTGTTGCTCGTGCTGTCTGCCTATTTCTCGGGCAGTGAGACGGCTTTGACGGCCGCATCCCGTGGCAAACTGCGCGCGCGGGCCGACCGCGGCGATAAGGGTGCGCAGAAGGCGTTGGAGATCACGGAAGACAACGAACGTCTGATCGGGTCGGTTCTTCTGGGCAACAACCTGGTGAACATTCTGGCCGCCTCGCTGGCCACGGCGATGTTTACGAAGCTTTTCGGCGAATCCGGTGTGGCACTGGCCACGTTGATGATGACGCTTCTGGTGCTGATCTTTGCGGAAGTTCTGCCCAAAACCTACGCCATCACCAATTCCGAGACCGCCGCATCGCTGACCGCCCCGATCATTCGCGTGGTGATCATGGTGTTTTCCCCCATCGTGAGCGCGGTGCGCATGCTGGTGCGCGGCGTGCTGAGCCTTGCCGGGCTGAAGATTGATCCCGACAGCAACATCCTGGCTGTGCGCGAAGAGATCGCCGGTGCGCTTCATCTGGGCCATTCCGAGGGCGTGGTGGAAAAAGAAGACCGGGATCGCATCCTCGGCGCGCTCGATCTGGGTGACCGGACGGTGGATGAGATCATGCGCCACCGCTCTGACATTGAGATGATCAATGCCGACGATGAGGCTGAAGCGATCCTGAACCAGTGTCTGAGCAGCGCCCACACCCGCCTGCCCGTCTTCCGCGATGATCCCGAAAACATCATCGGCGTGGTCCATGCCAAAGACCTGCTGCGCGCGGTGCACAAGCTGGTGACGGATCAAGGGCTGACCACGGCCGGGTTGGCCAAGTTTGACATCTGCGACGTGGCCATGAAGCCCTATTTCGTACCCGAAACGACCACGCTTGATGACCAGATGCGCCAGTTTTTGCGCAGGCATGCCCATTTCGCGCTGGTGGTGGATGAGTATGGCGCGCTTGAAGGGCTGATCACGCTGGAAGATATCCTCGAAGAGATAGTGGGCGAAATTGCCGATGAATTCGATGAGGCAGCCGACGACCAGATTGAGAAAACCGATGACGGGCATTTCCTAGTGGAAGGCGCGATGACCATTCGCGATCTCAACCGTGTGATGGATTGGTCGCTTCCCGATGATGAGGCCAACAC
>JBCCAJ010000034.1:0-11866 GCA_039814845.1 Pseudomonadota bacterium
CCAGCTCAGTTGCCCGCGCATCTGCGCCGCCAGATGGGGCAGGGCGCTGCCCGCTGCCTTCAACCCTTCCGCCCAGTCAGGCCCCAGGTAAAGCCGTCCGCGATCTTTGGCGAAATCCGCCGGCAAAGCATCACCGGCAGAGCCCAACACGATTTTAACCGCTTGATCGAACATCGGCCCGTCCGTCCAACGGCTCAGCAACCGGGCAAGACCTGCATCCTTGGTGGGGTAGAAACCGGGCGTTGGGAAACGCCGCTCCAGTTCATCAATCACCACTGCGGAGTCGCAATAGATATCGGCCCCGATCTGCATCACCGGTGTGCGGCGATACCCGCCCGTAAGCTTGGTCAGGTTGGGCTTGGGCGCAAGGCGTGGGATTTCCACGTTGCGCCAGGAAAGCCCCTTGATCCCCAGTGCGACGCGCGCTTTTTCAGCGACAGGAGATTGGGGGTAATTGTGCAGGATGATCTCTGCCATGGCACGGGTCCTTTTGCTGTCTGGGCGGTGCGTGACGCCACAGACGGCATTTTGCCGCGATGCGCAACGGTTGAAGAATGCTGTGCCCCACACAAGTTGTTGAGGGACGGCAAAGACAGGAAGCATCACCATGACCCAACCTATCCTTATCATGGGCGCCACATCCGGCATCGGCGCGAAAGCCGTGGAAGACGCGTTGTCGCGTGGGTTGCTTGTGCGTGCCTTTGCCCGCAGTGCCGACGGGCTGGCGCCTCGTGAGGGTTTGGAGCCGTGGAAGGGTGACGCGCTGGTGCCCGAGGATGTGCGTGGGGCGCTGCAGGGCGTGCGCGCGGTGGTCTATGCGCTGGGCATTAAGGAACGGCTGGCCATGCTATGGGAAGAAGAGACACTCTTTTCCCAAAGTACGCGCGTCCTGATTGACGCGATGGAGGATATCGGGCCGAAGCGCCTTGTCGTCGTCACGGGCTTCGGCGCAGGCCGGTCACGCAAGGCCATGAGTAAGTTAGAGAGCATCGGCCACAAGGCGTTTCTGGGCCGTCCTTACGCCGACAAGGACCGGCAGGAAGAGATCATCCTGCAAAGCGAACTGGATTGGACAATCGCACGGCCTGTGATCCTGACGAACAATGCCAAGAGCGGCAAAACCAGCGTTCTGCGCGATCCGTCGACCTGGAAGAACGGATTGATTTCTCGGGCCGATACGGCCGCTTATCTGATCGACGCGGTGGAGCAGGATCTGGATATCGGCGCGGACGTGGTTCTGCGCAGATGAGGCTGCCGTTGGGTGATCTGGATGACGCCCGCGAGGATGCAGTTGCGCGGTATTTGCATCTGACCAAAGAGGTGATGCCCGCCATGGCGCGAAGCCCGGCCTGCACTTGGCCCGTGGTGAATGATCACTGCTTTCAGCGGATCGTTCTGGACGCCGTTTCGGGTGGGGTCTGGTATGACCACATCGCCCGCCCGGCCTATCGGAATATGACCTCCGATCAGGTGCAAAAGGCCGTAACGCTTTGTGAAGGCATCATATCAGGCACAGAAGATATCGACGTGCTCAACCGCCAATCCCTCATGTTTCGCGGCAAGTTGAAGGCCTGTTAAGGCCCGCGTCAATTCTTCCCTCGCGTGGCGGCAAGAGCGCCCTACATACCCCCTTCATGACGACGCAAGACCACATAGACCGCATTTGGACGCTGATCCGTGGCGCGCTGACGCCAGAACCCGGCCTGGGCCGCATTGCGCTGGCTTTGTCCTTTGGGTTGGTCGTGCACGTGATCTTTGCTGTGGCCGTCATCGCCATGGTCGTGGCGATGTTTTTCGGGATGAGTGAGAGCCTCGGGGCCGTACCATACCCCTATGCCATCGCGGTCAACGCGCTGCTGGTTTTGCAGTTTCCCATCGCGCATTCCGTGCTGCTGAGTGAGCGTGGCATGCAGGTGCTATCACGTCTGGTGCCTGGGCCCCATGGCGGCACGCTAAGCACCACGACATTCGCGATCATCGCGTCGGTCCAGCTTTTGGTGCTGTTTGCCTTCTGGACGCCGTCAGGGATCGTCTGGTGGCGTGCGGAAGGGGCCGTTTTCTGGATGTTGTGCTGTGCCTATGGGGTATCCTGGCTGCTGCTGATGAAGGCCAGTTGGGATGCTGGCGCAGAAGTGCAGGCGGGTGCGCTGGGCTGGATGACGTTGATGAAGAATTCTAGGCTGAGGTTCCCCGATATGCCCACTGGCGGGCTGTTCCGTTTGATCCGACAACCGATTTACCTGTCCTTCGCGCTGACGCTGTGGACGGTGCCGGTCTGGACACCTGATCAACTGGCGCTGGCCATGGTGCTGACCGCCTATTGCCTTGCGGCACCCAAGCTAAAAGAGAGACGGTTCAAAAAGCGCTACGGCCAGCGGTTTCGGGACTATCAGAAGCGGGTGCCCTATATGGTGCCGGCGTTGAAAGAAGAGGGCCAAGATGGCGCGCAAACGCAATGATCTGACCATCTATGATGATGTGGCCGAGCAGTGGTGGTCCGACGACATCAAATGGGTTCGCACGCTGAAATCCATGGTGCCGGGACGGCTGCGGTGGTTTGACCGGCAGTTTGACTGGGCGGGCAAGCGTGTTCTGGATTTGGGCTGCGCTGGTGGGTTTATGGCAGAGGCGCTGGATGACCGGGGCGCGCAGGTCACTGGCATTGACCCGGCAGAGCAGGCAATCATTGCCGCGCGCCAGCATGCGGAGCGTGAGGGCCGCACCATTGGGTACGATGTCGGCGTGGGGGAGGCGTTGCCCTACTCGGATGCACGTTTCGATGCAGTGGTGTGCGTGGATGTTCTGGAACATGTGGCCGATCTGAACCAGGTGTTGCGAGAGGTCACGCGCGTTCTGGTGCCGGGCGGGCGGTTCATGTTCGACACGATCAACCGCAACCCGATATCCCGGCTGGCGGTGATCACCATGGCCGAAGATGTGCTGCGGCTTTTGCCCAAGGGCACCCATGATCCCGAGATGTTCATCAAACCCGCGGAGCTGCGCGCGGCCATGGAACGTGCCGGGCTGACGCCGGGGCCTACGACAGGGTTGGGGCCAAGGGGCATCAACCGGCGCGGTGATTTCACCTTCGGGCCTTTGCCGCTGCAGGCGGTGATCTACATGGGCGTGGCGGATAAAGAGGGCGAGATATGATCGAGTTTGCACTTTTGGTCACGGCGCTGATGTTTGGCGGCACGGTGCTTTATGCCTTCGGGTTTGCCGCGTTTCTGTTAACGGCGTTGCCTGCTGATACGGCGGGGCCGCTGTTGCGCCGGGCCTTTCCGCACTTCTATTTGTTCGTGATTGGCACTTCGGCGGTGGCGGCGGGGATTGTGGTACTTTTTGACCCACTGAGTGCAGGGATTTTGGCGGCGATCACGGTCTCAACACTTTACGCGCGGCAGGTGCTTATGCCCGCCATCAACCGCGCGACAGACGATGGCCAAAAGGCGCGGTTCAAAAAACTTCACGGGTTTTCGGTGGTCATCACACTGGCGCATATCGCGGCGGCGGGGGTGGTGATCGTGATGGTCGCGGGGCAGGTTTAGGGCCCAAAAACCAACGTCGGTATCGCGTCGGTATTGCGTCGGTATTTGGTCGGTGTCGTGTGGGCGCGGAACCAAGCGCGTAGCGCGCCGCGGCTTCGTCAGGCCCCACCCAGGGCCTGGCGAAATCTTGACGTTTGCGCGTTGTTCATACGCTCAGCGGGACGTCATGATAAAGCGCCCATGCTTGAGATTGGGATCGCCAGACCGAGGCCTGACGAAGGCGCTCGGTTTGGTGCTTAAAGCAGGCTATCCGGCATCTTCTGTTCCGCCGCCGTATTTGCCCGGCGGAATACAAAGGTCACGCAGGTCGACACGATCACGATGAAAAGCGAATAAAGCGCAGGCACCGCCATGATCGCCTGTTGCTCTTCGGGTGGGAAGGTGAAGACAATGATCGCGATGGCCAGTGGGCCGTTCTGAATGCCCGTCTCCAACGCCACCGTGCGGGCGTTGCGCGGATGCAGCCGCAATGACTTGGCGAAGGCATAGCCGATACTGATCCCCACAATCCCCAACCCGATCGCCGCCACATAAGTCGCCCCGCTGGTGTTCATCAGGAATTGCCAGTTCTGCGGCACCCATGTGACCATGATGAAGATGATGAACACGACGCCTAGAATAGAGCCGAAGAATTCAATCGTCGCACCCACATTGGCGCTGAGCCGCCGGATCCCCATGCCAATCGCCACCGGCACCAGAAGCACGAACAGCACCTTAATGATATCCTCGCGCGGGATCTCAATATCCAACGCGGCGGCATAGACCGTCAGGATAATCGGGATCAGGATCAGCCCCGTGGCCGTCGACGTCACCGTCATCAAAACCGACAGCGCCAGATTGCCCTTGGAAAAATAGGTGAAGATGTTCGAGGTCGTCCCGCCGGGCATACAGGCCATCAGAAGGATCCCAAGGGCGATGGATTCCGGGACCACCAGGAAAAAGGCCAGCAGGAAGCCCAGAAACGGCATGAAGCCATATTGGCTGAGCACGCCCACCATCAACCCATAGGGTCGCCGCAGCGCCAGATAGAAATCGCGCGGAGTGAGCGACGCGCCCATGCCCAGCATGATGATGGCCACCATGATGCCCAGCAGTGTCTGTGTAAATTCATCAACCATCGGGGCTTACTCCGCTGCGATTTGCGCCATTTCTTCGGCGCGCAGGTCTTTACGTAGGATTTTGCCGACATTGGATTTCGGCAGGTCATCGCGGAATTCCACGCGGCGGGGCACCTTGTAGCTGGTCAGGTGTTCTTTGCAGAAGGACCGCACGTCCGCCTCGGTCAGGGTCTTGTCGGCGGCCACGATGAACGCCTTCACAGCTTCACCTGAATCGTCATCCGGCACCCCGATCACGGCCACTTCCAGCACGCCGGGATGGGTCGCGATCACGTCTTCCACATCGTTTGGATAGACGTTGAAGCCCGACACCACGACCATGTCTTTCTTACGGTCCACGATGCGGATGTAGCCGTCATCTTCCATCACGCCGATATCGCCGGTCAGGAACCAATCACCCGTCATGGTGGCGGCGGTCTCTTCAGGCTTTTTCCAGTAACCCTTCATGATCTGTGGGCCGCGGGCGCCGATCTCTCCGACCTCACCGATGGGCAGCTTCTTTCTCTTGTCATCAAAGACGGCGACCTCGGTCGAGGGCACGGGGATGCCGATTGTGCCTTCGCGCGCCTTGCCCACCGGTTCGAAGGTCAGCACGGGGGAGGTCTCTGTCAGGCCATAGCCCTGCAACACGTCACAGCCCGTCACCTCGCGCCAGCGTTGGGCCACCGCGCCTTGCAGGGCCATCCCGCCCGCACCTGCGAATTTCATGTGTTTGGGCGGGGAGCGGCGGAACCAGACCTCATTGTTGAGCCCGTTGAACAGCGTGTTCACACCGCTCATGAACGTGATCTTGTAGTTCTCGAACGCGCGTTTGAGGTTTGTCAGGGGGCGCGGGTTCGGGATCAGGATATTGCGCGCACCCAGCCAGTAGAAGGCCAGCATGTTCACCGTGAAGGCGAAGATATGATAGAGGGGCAGGGCGGTCAGGATCACCTCTTCCCCCTTCTTCATATCCTGGGCCAGCAGTTCCATCGCCTGTTCCATGTTCATGATCAGGTTGCCATGGGTCAGCATCGCGCCTTTGGCCACGCCCGTGGTGCCGCCGGTGTATTGCAGCACCGCGATGTCATCGAGTGTCACCTCTTGATGGTACTGATCGGGTTCAATGTGATCGCGTTTGATATGCTCCCGGCCTGCATGAAGGGCGGCAGGCAGGCGGATGTGCGGCACTTCGATCTTGGGGATCGTCTGATCCCAGTATTTCTGTACCAGTCCCACGATACCCTTGGGCATGGAGGGGAAGAACTCCGCCACGCGGGTGACGATGATGTTGGGGATAGGATGGCCGCGGGTGGCTGTAAAAATCTTGTCGGCGAACATGTCGATGGTGATCAAAGCGTGGGGTTCGGCGTCTTCGAATTGCTTGGCCATCTCTTCGGCGGTGTACATCGGATTGACATTCACCAACACGCAGCCCGCTTTCAGGATGCCAAAGGCGGCAATGGGAAAGCCAAGGCAATTGGGCAATTGCACCGCCACCCGGTCGCCTGCCGCCAGCCCGGCAATGTCGCGCAGGTACACGGCCATCGCGTCCGACATCTCATCCACCTGTTTGAATGTCAGCGTGCCGTTCATCCCATTGGGCAGCACAGTCGTGAAGGCCTTGGCCTTGCCATAGGTCTCTGCCACGGATCGGATCATATCCGGGATGTTGCGATAGCTGGCGTGATCCAGCTCTGGCCTTACATTGGCGCCATAATAGGCCTGCCATGGTCGATTTGCATCTACCATTCCCCTGTCCCTCCCTGACATGTCAGCGAATGGATATCGGATTATGACGGGTGGGGGAATGTGCAAGATTTGTGACGCAGCGGCATATGGTGTTTGGGCAGGTGATTGTCTGTGCGCAGACTTCATGGCAGGCTTGGCGCGCGTCACCCGAAAGGACCCCTCATGCGCCCTGTCACCCTTGCCGCGACCCAGATGGCCTGTAGTTGGGACATTGATGACAACATCGCCCGTGCGGAAGGCTTGGTGCGCCGCGCGGCAGACGCAGGTGCGCAAGTGATCCTGTTACAAGAACTTTTTGAAACGCCCTATTTCTGCATAACGCAGGATTACGATCACCTGCACATGGCCAAACGGCTGGAAGACAGCCGCGTCACCTCTCACTTCGGGGCATTGGCGAAGGAATTGGGCGTGGTCCTGCCCGTGTCGTTCTTTGAGGCCGCGGGCACCGCGCGATTCAACTCCCTCGCCACGTTTGACGCTGACGGCAGCCACCTCTTCACTTACCGCAAAAGCCACATCCCCCAGTTTCCGGGTTATGAGGAGAAGTTCTATTTCTCCCCCGGCGATACAGGATTTCAGGTGGTCGACACGCAGTTCGGGCGGCTGGGCTGTGGCATCTGTTGGGATCAGTGGTTTCCTGAGGCGTCCCGAGCGATGGTGCTCAAGGGGGCGGAAGTGCTGCTTTTCCCCACGGCCATCGGATCAGAACCCGCCGTGCCCGAACTGGACAGCGCGGGCCATTGGCGGCGCACAATGCAGGGCCATGCGGCGGCCAATATCACGCCGCTTGTCGCCTCCAACCGCGTGGGACATGAGGCAAGTGGCAACGTGGCGATGGATTTCTACGGCACCTCCTTCATCGCGGGCTACACCGGTGACATCCTGGCTGAGGCCGATCGCGAGGAAGAAACCGTGCTGACTGCCACGGTCGATCTGGATGAGGCTGCCAAATATCGGGTGAACTGGGGCGTTTTCCGCGACAGGCGGCCCGATCTTTACGGCGCCCTGGGCGGCTTTGACGGCACTGTCGGTTAACGCTGGGCACAAAAAATTTCGCGCCCCCCTATCCTTGCCAGGCTTTTCTGACTATTTCTGTCGTATTCGATGCTGACTGATTCAGCGTGTCAAGGCGAATAGACACATGAGCGCACTGCTTAAACTGCCCGTCCGAAATGACCGTCCGGAACCACAGGTTCCCGTCGAACTGCGGACGTTTCTGAATAAACTGCGCTTTTTCGCCACCACCTGCCGGGCCACGGCGCGTCTGGATATCCATGCGGCTTGTGCGGTGCTGGATGCCAACGAAGCCCGCGCCGAAGAGGCTCAGATCAAAACGCTGCTTCGGATCATGGGGCAGGCGTTGGGCAAAGAGCCAACGTTCCTGCGCCCCGGTGAAGATTCAGCCAGTTTCGATGAACGTTGGCTGATTGCCGCGCTTGGTGCGAAACACGCGGGCGATGAGCAAAGCTATGCGTTCCTCATCTGCAGCCGGGTTGAGCCCTCAAAACGCAGGATTTTCAGCCTGTTCCTGTCTGGGCTTGCGGAATTCCTGACTGATTAAGTCGGTAATTTACCCAAGAAAATAGGTATTTATGCGTGTTTCTGTTGAAATGCGTCTGCCTGCACGCTATCTCATTTCGAACTTAGAATTAATCTAAACTAGTGAACACGGACAGGAATACGGAGAGCGAGCCATGACACAAACAGCCAAAACGCTAAGCCAAGACGCCCAAACGGAAATCGTTGAGGCGCTGAACCAATCTGTTGCTGAAACGGTCGTTACAACGATGCTGGCGCAGAACTTTCACTGGAACGTCACTGGTATGGCCTTTGGCCCGCTGCACGCTCTCTTCCAGGAGATTTATGAAGATCACTTTGAAGCCCAGGATGACCTTGCCGAGCGGGTAAAGGCGCTGGGCGGTCACGCCAATGGCAAACTCTCTGACATGATTGCGGCGTCCAAAGTTGATGAACATGATGGGCACGCACCAGCCGAAGATATGGTGGCGACCCTGGCCGAGGCACAGCGCACAGTCGCGGCAACCCTCGCGGCCACAGCAGCGATTGCCAGCAACCATGGTGATCTTCTGACCGAGGATCTTTGCATCGGGCGCGGCCAGACCCATGAGAAATTCGCCTGGCTGCTGAGCGCGCATATAAGCTGATTGCGAATGACGTGTGATCGGCGCCTCGGGGAAACCCGGGGCGCTTTTTCTATGCGGCGGTTTCTGCGCGGGACAGGCCACGCACCACGCGGCGCGCCAGCCAGTAAACGCCAAGCGCCAGCACGATGGAGACATAGCCGTCGATGGCATAATGCCAACCCAGCTGGACAGACCCCACAAGGATCACAGATGCAAACGCTGTCATGATCCAGCCCCAGACCCGGTGCACTGAAAAGGCGTAAAGGGTCATCATCACCGTGCTTGCCACATGCATGCTGGGCATGGCGGAAATGCCCTTGACCGGCCCATCATTCATATAGCCGTCAATCAGCATTTCCTGCAGGGGCAGCGCCCAGACGGGGCTGACCTCATTGAAGGCGTAAAGTTCATCCATCAACGGGCGGAAATCGGCGCCATAGCCCATCGCCTCGTAATAGACTGGCCCTACAGAGGAAAAGATCGTCGCCAGGATGTTTCCGCCCACGATCCAGCAGGTCACATCGGCCAGCAGGTAGGTGCGGTGCTTGTCATGGCGCGAGACGTTGAAGCAGGCCACGAAAATCAGGAAATAGGCCAGCATCAACCACAGGTGATAGGCTGCGTTGATGGCGGTCGTGATCTGCGGTGTGCCGGTGAGCGGCCAAATGATCTGCCACGGATCGGTTCCGAAATGCAGCGCGCGGTCCCAGTGGGCGAATGTTTCATCCCAGGCGAAAGGGTGGATCACCGGGATCAAATCCTTGGCCACCGTAAAAGAGCCGGCAAAGAGGCACATGGTGATAAAGGCAATCGCGCCACAGAAGATACGCTCGCGGTCGAACACGATGCTCTTGAGATCATCAATGAAGTACTGGATTGGCCTTTTGGGCCGCACGGCAATGGCCACCCAGCCAAGTCGCCACAGAAACAGGATCACCAGAAAGACGGGCACCTGCAGCTTCAAAAGGCTTATCAGAGTGGTTGCCGTACCCGACCCGAAATCCCGGCCCAGTATCAGGCAAACGGCGTAAACGGCCATAAAATGCAGCCCCACAAGCGCCATCAGCGCCCGATTGCGCCACATCGCGGGAAGAATGGCGGAACGTCGCTCCGCTATGTCAGCTTGCATCACCATGACTGCCCCTCATGCCTGCTTTTTTTGGTGTATTGCCTGAGGAAATGGGCCTGCGCCGGGTCGAAATGTGGCAATTTCATGACAAAGTCGGCGCCTGTGTAACGCGTTGGATTTGAGTATGTCTGGCAAGATGAAAGACGGACCGGCGCTTCACCGTGCCAGAAATACGCCCGCCGGAGGCATGGAACTCAGGCCCAGATGTCGCCGATGGTGAACCCTTCTGGAAAAGGGTCTGTCGGGTCCAGCATGTATTGGCTGGTGCCGTAGATCCACGCCTGGCCCGAGAGGCTTGGCACAATTGCGGGGCGGCCGGCGACCTCTGTCAGTTCCTCAATGCGGCCCGTGAAAGTTGTGCCAAGCGGGCCCGCGTTGACGTAGTCGTCCCCCACGGCCAACAGCCCGCGCGCGTGCAGCACGGCCATTTTAGCGCAGGTTCCCGTGCCGCACGGGCAGCGATCCAGCGCGCCGGGAATGGCATCGGGACGGGCGGGGTCATAACCGCCGGAGGACACGGTGATCGCCCCGCGACCGTGGGTGCCAGCTTGCGTATCAGACGCGGTGGGTGCGCCCCAGAGATTGGTGATCGTGGGGCCGGCGATGGCGGGGTTTTCGGGGTGGGTGACCGGCAGTTGGTCTTGTGCCGCAGCGAGGATACGTTCTGAGATGCGAACCACCTGCGCACCGTTTTCGGCCTCAAGGCTCACGCCCAGATCATCGGCATTGGCCATCACAAAGAACATGCCGCCCCAGGCGATATCCACCTTGATCCGTCCCAGCCCGTCCACATCCAGATCCGCATCAAGTGCCATGACAAAGGCGGGCACGTTGCGCAGATGCACGCGCGTGACCTTGCCAGCCGCGCATTCAGCCCGCACGTGGATCAACCCGGCGGGGCTTTCGAGGGTCAATTCCGTCATGGGTTCCTGCATCGGGACGATCCCGGTTTCCAGCAGCACGGTCGCCACGCAGATCGCGTTGGAGCCGGACATCGGCGGGTATTCTGTCTGTTCCATGATGATAAAGCCCGCATCGGCGCGCGGGTCACAGGGCGGTACGATCAGATTGGCGCAAAGCCCCGGATAGCCACGCGGTTCGCGCAGGATCAGTTTCCGGATGTGATCGGCGTTGGTTTGCATCCACTGCATCTTCTCAAACACGGATGCGCCGGGGATATCAGGCAGCCCGCCCGTGATCACTCGGCCGGGTTCGCCCTCGGCATGCACTTCCACCGCGTTCAGGAGCATTTTGCTGCGCATCCGCTTAATCCTCGTCCTTCAATCCCGCGCCTGCCCCAGAGCGTTTGCTAGCATCCGTTTCGGGCGCATAAGTGCGGGCGGCGAAACGGTTGAGTGTGGCAAGAACATCCGGCGCAAGCGTGGCGCGGGTGGTGGCGGTGCAGGCCACGCCTGTCACGTCTTGCGACTGCATGAGTGTCACCAGAGAGGCCATGGGCGTCATGGGTTCACCACTGATGTGCACATTGTCATCTATGCTGCAGGTCACGCTGTCCCACGCAAGGCGCATGTGGTGGCCAATATGGGGCAGAAACAGAATGGGCCAGGCAAGGTTATGCAAATGCCTCTCAACGGAGGCAGCCCCCAAATCGCTGACCAGAGCGCCGCAGATGAGGGGGCAAAGCGCCCCCGCCGCCGACCAATCCGGCAACATGGGGCTGTCGGGCCCTTGGGCGTCCTGCTGGCTGTCCAAATAGCCCGCCAAGGCTGCAGCGCCTGGCAATCCCTGCCGGCACAGCCAACGCACCGTTTTGCCTGCCTCGTCGGCCATGCCCCAACTGAATCCAGCGCCGCGCGTGGCCTTTCGGGCCAGCGCTTCGACCTCACCGAGGGAGTAGGTCACTCGGCCGCCCCAAGGTACTGGCCCGGCAGCGGCGGCAGCGCCCAATCATCGGTGTCAGAGGGCAAGTCAGTCGGGAAGGGCGCGTGCTGGAACATGGTGATCCGGACCCAACGATCCGAGCGTGGATCAAATTCGGATGCGCCGAAGAAGCTGAGTTTCATGCGCAGCATGTCGATGGGCAGCATGCCTGCATCAATCGTGTTGTCGCGGATTTCAGCATAGGGCAGGCGGGCCGCGATCTGGGCGCGCCGCGCCATATGGCGATGCTCTGGATGGCGCAACAGAAAGGCGGCGAGCGGTTCATCCGTGGTCAGGTCGGCGTGAAGCCGCGCG
>JBCCAJ010000403.1:0-3125 GCA_039814845.1 Pseudomonadota bacterium
GATCCTCCAATGCGCGCACCTGCTGGCTGACGGCGGCGGCTGACATGTTCAACTCCTCTGCGGCCCGCGCAAAGCTTTGAAACCGTGCGGCGGCCTCAAAGACCCGCAACCAGTTCAGGGAAGGAACCGAAATCGACATCGCTTGAGCATAAGTTCAACTTATGCTCAGCGTCCAGCAGAACCGCTTTGAAAGCTCGGTACGTTCGCTAACCTGCCGCAAACTCAAAACCACGGAGCACGCCATGCTTGACGCCGTCCCCCTGAGCCAAGGCCACTTGGATCCCACCGACATCAGCCGCTACCAAGAAGAAGGCTACTTGCGCCCCATCCCCGTGATGTCCAGCGAAGAGGCCGCCACCTTACGCACCGAACTGGAGGACCTAGAGGACACCTATCTCACCGCCGACCTCCCCCACCCTCTCAACACCTACAAACGGGTCAACGCCCATTGCGTGATGCCCATCGCCCATAAAATCGCCGCCGACCCCCGTGTTCTGGACGTGATCGAGGGCATCCTCGGCCCCGACATCCTCATCTGGTCGGTCGAATTCTTCATCAAGGAGCCGCGCACGAAATCCATCGTCTCAATGCATCAAGACCTCACCTATTGGGGCTTCGGCGCAGTGGATCAATTGCTCACCGCCTGGATTGCGCTGAGCCCCGCAACGACCTCATCCGGCTGCATGAACTTCGTCAAAGGCAGCCACAAAAACCCGATCCTCCCGCATGAAGACACTTATGACAAAGACAACCTCCTGTCCCGTGGTCAGGAAATACAAGTCGATGTCGCCGAAAAAGACCGCGTGCCTGCCGAACTGCAACCCGGTCAGATGTCGCTTCACCACGGCCTCATGATCCATGGCTCCGGCCCCAACGAGACCGATGACCGTCGCATCGCTGTGGCCGTCCGTTACTGCACGCCCCAGATCGCGCAGCAGGTGGCGTCCAAGGATTACGCCATCCTCGCCCGCGGGGCTGACCGCACTGGCAACTTCATCAATTTCACGCCGCCAACAGCGCCCTTTACGCCTGCCTCCCTTGCGCTCTACGATGAAATCCGTGAGGCCCAAAGCGCCGCGCTGATGGATGGCGCGACGGCGGAAGGCCAAGGGCTTTATTCCTAATAGGGGCACATCATGGACAAGGTTAACTTCACCCAGATGAAAGACGGCACGAAGGAAGAATATGAATTCCTCACCGCCCACGAAATTGACCATACCAAAGACACCGCCAAGCGGCTTTTGAAGGCTTTGGTCGACCTGGATGAAAGCCTGTCGGGCTATCAGATCACCCGGCTGGGTCATTCCGTGCAATCGGCCACCCGCGCCTGGCGCGACGGGGCGGATATGGATTGGGTGGTCTCGGCCCTGCTGCACGATATCGGCGACATCTATGCGCCCTATAACCATGATGAATACGCCGCCACGATCCTCAAACCCTTTGTGCGCGAACAATGCCGCTGGTGCGTGGAAACCCATGGCGATTTCCAGATGGTTTACTATGGCCACCACCTCGACGGCATGGACCAAAACAAGCGCGACCGCCACGCGGGCCACCGCTTTTTCGACGATTGCGCCCAGTTCTGCGAACGCTGGGACCAGGCCAGTTTTGACCCCGACTACGACACCCTGCCGCTCGAATTCTTCGCCCCCATGGTCGAAAAGGTCTTCGCCCGCGAACCCTATTCCAAGGACGTGATCGACTGGGACACCCGCAAACCCCTGGTCGACCCAGACGTGGCCGCCCAGCGCGCCGCAGCTGAGTGACCTGAGCCATGTCCAGACCGAAGCGTGCGCCCCGCAAGGTCTGGAACTACACGCCTGACCTGCCCATCAATCCAGCCCCCTATTGGGATTGGCCGCTGAAACCGCTGGCCTCGCTCAAATACCTTTTGCGCAGCTGGAACCCGGTCGCCCAACGCTTCCTCTTTCTGCTCGCGGCATGGGTGGTCTGGACATGGTTCACCCCCAACCTCTCCCGCGCTGAGACCCTGCAATTCGACTGGATCTTCGAAATCTGGCTGCGCAACCTCGTCATCCTTCTGGTCGTCGCAGGCGGGCTCCACCTCGCCCTATGGAAGTTCCGCACCCAATCCGACGACTACCGCTACGACCTTCGCCCTATGGCGCGCGGCTCCAAAGTCTTCCATTTTAAAAATCAGGTCTGGGACAACATGTTCTGGACACTCGGCCCCGCCCTCACTTTCACCGTCTTCTGGGAGGCTCTGATGTGGCACACCTACGCCAACGGCTGGGCCACCATGGTCACCTTTGTCGATAACCCCATCTGGTTCGTCACGCTCATCCTGTTAATCCCCATCTGGGCGGGCTTCCATTTCTACTGGCTCCACCGCCTGCTCCATGTGGGCAAGCTCTATACGTGGGTGCATGCGTGGCATCACAAGAACATCAACACCGGCCCGTGGTCCGGCCTCGCCATGCACCCGGTGGAAAGCTTCTTTCTGATGTTCGACACGATGATCTTCTTCCTGTTTTCGGCCCACCCCATCCACGTCCTTTTCCTCATCTTCCACCACCTTATCGGCGCACCCACGTCACACGCAGGGTTTGAAAACATCAAACTCGGCAAAATCGCCAAATTCGGGCTCGGCGATTTCTTCCACCAGCTCCATCACAAATTCTTCGACTGCAACTACGGCACGTGGGAAACCCCTTGGGACCAATGGTTTGGCACGTTCCACAACGGCACCCCTGAAGGTGATATGGAGATGAGAGAGCGGCGCACGAAAATCTGGGCCGGGCAAACGGATAGGTCCGGATTGTAGGTATTTGTAACAAGAAAGAAGCGGGAAAGGTTTCCTTAACCAATCTCGCGCAGGCTGTGCCTACGGTACAGGCTGAGGAGCCGATGACCGTACAAGAAAGAAGCCGCCCTGCCCGACTTGGCCGAGCCTCTCGGGTATGGGCGCTTCGCCCCAGCTTCTTTCTTGTCGAAAATACCTAGTCCGTTCAGGCGGCCAACAAGGCTTCGCGGTGCTTAGCGCGCAAACACAAATGGCCTGCCCGGTGAGGCACAAAAGCAGCTATAACCGATCCCCAATATCGCGCGCCCACCAGGACCGTTTCAGCCCCTGATAAATCCGGATGCCATCGCGCCCGTGCCAC
>JBCCAJ010000098.1:0-8098 GCA_039814845.1 Pseudomonadota bacterium
GACCTTTCGGATGGTATTGCGCAGGGGCCATGTGCGCCGGGCACTCATGTCGCTCAGATCCAGCAGGTGATTGCCCGGCAAGAGGCGCACATCAAGGTCGACGGTCTGGCCCATGGGGAAGAAAGACTTCGTTGAGGGCGGATCGCTGCCAGGTTTGGCGCAAGCGGTGTTTCCCGTGACAGGCCGGTCTATGGTGAGTGAGACAGAGGACCCGGCCAACCCGGTATCCGCATTGAAAAACAAGGGCATATGGCCCATCGGATCGCGGTAAACCCGTGTCTTCGCGCCGACATCCAGAAGCAGGATGAACCGGCCTGCAATGCCGGAAAGGTAGGCCTCCAGATCGCTTTCAAAACTGCGGCCACGGCTGTTGAACCGCTCAAAAGAGGCATGCGTTACCGCCGCGCCATCGCGATCGACACCGGTGCCGAAGAAGGCACCGAAGACGCGGGATTTGGCGTCCTCCAATGGGGTGGGGTGAACGCTCTGCCCGTGAAAAAGCGAGAATTTGTTGAGCGCCAACTCGGTCATGCCAGGGATCTGCACCGTGCCCGGGCGGGCGATGGCATATTGCGATTTGAATGCGACCTCCGGATCAAGCCCGTAGTTTTTGCATCGTGTCATCGCGTCCAGATGAAGGGACATGCGCGTCTGCCTCGCTCCAGTTTGCTTATTGATGACCCTTCTTTTTGGGGTCTGATCGCGAAACGCTACCACATATTGGTGAAAAATCAAGAATCGGGCGGCATAGGGGTTGTTTCGTGACCTGTCATGGCCGCTTTACGTTTGCGACCATCCTCTGTATCCGGGGCGGACGTGATCCAAACCCCGAGACGACCATGCCAGCACCCCGCGAAGCCTTTATTGACGCCATGCGCCAGGTGGCCTCTACCGTCACGGTCGTGACGACGGATGGCCCCGATGGCCAGGCGGGTGCGACGGTGAGCGCGTTCACATCGCTTTCGGCGGATCCGCCCTCGGTTCTGGTGTGCCTCAAGGCCGATACGCGGATCGCGCAGGCAGTGCAGAACAACGGGGTTTTCTGCGTCAATGTTCTGCCCGAAGACGCGGTTGAACTGGCCATGGCTTTTGCAGGCATGTTTGACGACAAGCTCAGCAATCGGTTTGAGGGTGTGGATGTGGCGGCCACGGAATTTGGCCCCATTCTGCCCCGTGCCACGGCCTTTACCTGTTCGCTGACCCATCGCCATGTGCATGGCAGTCACGCGATCTGCATCGGTGATGTGACAGGCATTTCCAACGCGGGCGAACGGCCCCTCACTTACATGAGCGGCGCGTTCCATAGGGTCGGGCCGAAACACGACTAACCTCATTTTTGCTGCCGCGAAATCGGTAAGGGTCGGCCATATTCTGGCCGGTTTTGGGCGGTATTTTTCCTTTCATAAAGACTAGAAAGGTCAATGAGAGGTCGGAACAGTGTTGAGTAAGAGCAGTGCCTTAGGATCCGGGTTTGGGTCCATCACCCTTCAACAGACAGGCATGGGTTTGATTGCCCGCGAACGTTTGGAACGCTTCAAGCTGGAGGCGTTTTCAGAGCTGGCGCTTCGCCTTTTGGGCGGGCTTTTGGTGGCGACATCTACGCTCTTGTGGGTGGTTCTGCCCATGGGTTTGGCAGATGGGCAAGCCGTGCCGCATGCAATGCTGGCGGCGATTTTCACCGCCGTGGGATTGGCGGTTTATGCCTACGGATCTCGTGGGTTTCGCCGACAGATGTCGCTGGACGGGAAGAACCGGGTGCTGAGCCTGACCAAGATCAACGTCAACGATCAGACGCGCGTCGCCCGCAAGATTGACATCGATGCGATCGACAGCGTGTTCCTGCGCCGCTCCACCAGACATTCGAACTTTGCCACCCTTCTGGTGCGCGTGTCTGGCAAGCCGACACCGCTTGTGGCCTTAACGGGTCACAAAGCAGAACTGGAAAAGGTGCACAGGGTGCTGTGCGATCTGTCCCAGAGCAAGGAAAACGGGCTCGACCTGAACTATCGCCGTCAGGTGCGGCAAGCTCGCAGCCTCGCCGCCGTTCGTATCTGATGCCTAGCGGCCAGAGGGGCGGCCAGAGGGGCGGCCAGAGGGCCTGAGAGCTTGAGGGGCTAGCCCTCAAGCTCTGCCAAAAACTTTTCAGCATCAAGCGCGGCCATGCATCCCATGCCCGCGCTTGTCACGGCCTGACGATAAGTGTGATCGGTCAGGTCACCGGCGGCGAAAAGCCCGGGGATCGAGGTGCGGGTGCTGCCTGCCTCCACCTTCACATATTCACCGTGATGCATCTCAAGTTTACCCTTCACCAGCTCGTTGGCGGGGGCGTGGCCGATGGCGATGAAGACGCCTTTGCAAGGGATCTCTTTCGTTTCACCGCTGCGGTTGTCTTTCACACGCACGCCGGTGACGCCCTTGGGGTTATCATCCCCCAGCACCTCATCCAACTCATGGAACCACAGAGGTTCGATTTTGGGGTGCTTGAGCAGGCGGTCTTGCAGGATCCGTTCGGCGCGCAGCTCATCCCGGCGGTGGATCAGCGTGACCTTGGAGGCGAAATTGGTCAGGAAAAGCGCCTCTTCCACAGCGGTGTTGCCACCACCCACCACAACGATTTCCTCGCCGCGATAAAAGAACCCGTCACAGGTGGCGCAGGCCGACACGCCAAAGCCTTTGAACGCCTCTTCACTGTCCATTCCGAGCCACTTGGCGCGGGCACCAGTCGCCAAAATCACGGCATCTGCCGTGTAGATCGCACCGCTGTCACCCTTGGCGGTGAAGGGGCGGGTTTCGGTGTCGAGTTCGGTGATGATGTCGCCGATGATTTCACATCCCATGGCCTGCGCATGTGCCTCCATCCGGACCATCAGATCGGGGCCTTGCACCTCGGTGTCACCGGGCCAGTTTTCGACCTCAGTCGTTGTGGTCAGCTGCCCACCCGGTTCGATCCCCTGGACCAGAATAGGGTTCAGCATCGCGCGGGAGGCATAAACAGCGGCGGTGTAGCCCGCAGGGCCCGATCCGATGATAAGAGTTTTGGTGTGGCGGGTTTCGGACATACGCAGGCCTCGATGGGTTCGTGTGAATCGGGTGGCAGATATAGCTGCGCAGCGACAGCCATTAAACCCCTCGATCGCTGCCCGCAAAAACATAAACGCGCGCAGTGCGCCACCAAGTTACATGAACGCGCGAAGCGCGCCACCGTACACCCGCGCGCGCAGCGCGCCACCGCGCCAAAGAGACCGTCCGCAAGGACGATTGAGCGGCGCAAATTTGGGCGCTGCGTGATCCATCACATAAGAATCTTTCACAACCGCGAAATATTATTGCGCGTGCGGGGTGGCCTGCTATAACAACCGCGAAAGCTGGGGGAGCGCGCCATGCCTGCAACACGTCTCGATGAGATTGACCGCATGATCCTTGCGGAGCTTCAGGCCGATGGTCGCATGACCAATGTCGAACTGGCCAAACGGGTGGGGATTTCCGCGCCGCCCTGCCTGCGCCGCGTGCGCACGTTGGAAGAAAGCGGATACATCAAAGGCTATCACGCCGATGTCGACGCCCGCGAACTGGGGTTTGAGGTGCAGGTTTACGCCATGGTCGGGCTACAAAGCCAGGCGGAGGTTGATCTTAGCGCGTTTGAGGCGCTGTGCGACGGTTGGCCTCTCGTTCGGGAATGCCACATGCTCAACGGCGAGGTGGATTTCATCCTCAAATGCGTGGCACCGGATTTGTCCACCTTTCAGCGGTTCCTGACCGAGGAACTGACAGCCGCCGAGAATGTGATCAGCGTGAAAACGTCACTGGTCATTCGCGGCGCCAAGGATGAACCCGGCGTGCCGTTCGACGTGCTTGAAGAGCGTATGAGCCGGTCCGCTTAAGCCAACTCTGCCGAGCTATCAAACGTCCCAAATGGCAGGCGCGGATGCGCCAATGGCCCGAAATCGCGGGCCTCTTTGACATGGGGGAAGAAGGACAGGAACAGGGTCAACATGTTGGGCCCCATATTCCGCTCAAATCCGGCCCCTGGGTGAAAGCTTTCGGCGTCGATCCCGTTGGCAGAGATGATTGCGTGTTTGGGAAGGCACAAATGATAGAGCGCCACCGGCGTAGGCGGCACGATCTGCGTGGCGTTCATCCCGTCGGCGATATTGGCCGCAGGCGTCAGCGGGCGATCATCGCCTGAGACAGAAAACCGTGCCGGGCGGCGCAGCATCAGGCGCGCACCGGGGCCTGCCATCAGATCGGCATGGGGGCGGCCCACACCGAAACTGTCGGCCATCACCCGTGTCAGGCTGCTTGCCGTGCGGTTGTCTTCCATCGGGGTGTTATCTGATCTGGGCACCAAGGTCATTGCGCCCAACCACAGAAGCGGTTCAGCAGTGTCATTCAAGGTGACGATCTTCATGCCAGGTTCAAGGTCTTCCACGGCCACAGGGCCAGCCTCGGTTGAGATGATCGAGCCATGGGCGAAGGCGGAAAAGGCGGATTCAAAGATTGGCATGGCAGGACCGATCTGGTCAGAGCGTTTTACCCCACCATTCACGCCAAGGCTGCGGATCGAATATTTCCGCATCGACAGCGGTTTGCGGCCCGCATTCGGCGTTTTCTCCGCGTTCGGGCGGATTGGGGAGGGTCTAAGAGGCGCCGTCAAAAATGCGGCGTCAGAGGGGGCTACCATTTCGCGTCACCTTACCAAGGGTGTCACAACCGCGTCGGCCCCACCGACAACGACAGATGGACATACTGTCTTCGTTGCTATTGCAACTTCCACCATACGAAACCGGGTTGCGTCAAATCCCGGCGCTTATTGTTCAGGCGGGCGGTACAATCTCCGCCCGATTTGAGGGACTGTCGCCCCTCATTAGTCTGTCCCGCCACAATTGGGGTCGTACCCAATATGGACGTCATCGGCAGCGGCCCGAATCAAAACTGTTTGATATCGGACAAAGTGCGATCAAGCGAACCGAACGGCCCGCACAGTGGGGGCCATACGTGCGGCCATCCGCACACCACGGTGGAATGGCATGGCCGGGGCCGGGTGAGCGCTGTTTTCAAGAACGGCTGTCATCCAACGGTGTTTCATTTTCTCTTCCTCTGCTCGAAGCCCATCGGTTGGGCGCCTTTGTGATGCCGCCAATATCCCGTGACTTTGCGGCAGCGGTGAGGCCGGATTGGGGTTTTTGTAGCAGCCACGCGTTTTTCGCGCGGTGTGATTCTGGTTAAAAAATCAATTAAAAACAAGTCATTGGCTCCGATCTGGTTCAGATCTGAGCCCAATCTGGGCAGAAATCAGGTCAGAATTGGGTTCGGGTCCGTGGGCTTTCAACACTGACCATCGTCGCGTGTCCCATGTTGCCGATGGCTAACTTATTTAACCGCAGCGATGTGGTTCATCGGACGGGTAAATCGGCGACGACAGGGGCAAAATGGGCCGCGCAGCGGAGCAATTTCGGACTGAAACCGGTGGTCAGTATTGAAAGCCCACAGACCCTACAACCGTATCGTTGCGATCAAGCGCCCGTAATCGGCCTCACCCGCATGGGTCGTGCGGCGGTAAGAGAAGAACCGCAGGGGATCCGAATACGTGCAATGGCGTGTCCATTCGGCATGGCCCACACCCACCCGGCGCAGGCGATGAAGGCCATAAGCAGGCAAGTCAAACATCAGACGGTCGCCAAGGCCTTGGATGAAAAAACGGTCATTTTCGGGCTGATCGGCAGTGAACCTGTCGAAGAATTCAGGGCCGACCTCATAGGAGGTCTGGCTGATTGTTGGGCCGATTACGGCTTGGATGCGCGGTGCCTTGGCGCCGAGCCGCTCCATCGCCTCTACCGTTGCCTCAAGCACACCACCCTGTGCGCCCTTCCATCCGGCATGGGCAGCACCGATCACCCCGGCCTCGGCGTCTGCAAACAGAACCGGCTGGCAATCTGCGGTCAGCACGCCAAGCGCCACACCGGGCTGGTCGGTCACCATGGCATCGGCCTTGGGGCGGGTCTTCATCACCTCAACATCCGTGATCACGTCTGCTGAATGGATTTGATGCAGACTGAGCAGCGCGTTCTCGTCCACGCCCATAGCCTCTGCCACCCGCGCGCGGTTCAGGCGCACTGCTTCGGACTGATCACTGGACCCGGGGCCGCAATTGAGCCCCTCGAAGATGCCTGATGACACGCCCCCCTTTCGGGTGAAAAACCCATGGCGCATCCCCGAAAGCGCGTCAGAGGTGATGATCTCAAGCGTCATGGTGACACGGTTTGCGCGGGCTGCCGCGCGCGCCAGAGCCAGTAAAGCCCAATCGCGATCATTGGCAGGCAGAGGATCTGCCCCATGGTGAGCCCCACGCCGTCTATATGCAACGCCAGCCCCAGCGGGTTGCCAGGTGTCACGAAATGCGCATCCGGTTGCCGGACAAATTCCACCACGAAGCGCGACAGCCCGTAGCCTAGGAAAAACACCCCCGTCGCCGCACCCACCTGTTTGAGCGCGCCGCGGCGAAACACCATGTAAAGCAGGATCGCCCCGAGGATCAGCCCCTCAAGCGCGGCTTCATAAAGCTGCGATGGGTGGCGGGCGCAAAGCCCTTCGACCGCTGGGCAGAATTGTGCCGCATCACCGGGGAAAATCACGCCCCAAGGCAGATCGGTCGCGCGGCCCCATAGTTCGGCATTGTTGAAATTGGCAAGACGCCCCAGCAGCAGCCCGATGGGGAAGACAGTGCAGAGGATATCGGCCAGTGAAATCCAGCTGACGCCGTGTTTGCGTGCAAACAGGATGCAGGCCGCCGACACCCCCGCAAGCCCGCCGTGAAAGGACATGCCGCCCGTCCAGACAGCCGGAATTTCCAGCGGGTTTTGCAGGTAGTAGCCGGGTTGGTAGAACATCACGTATCCCAGACGCCCGCCGAGGATCGTGCCCACCACGATCCAGGTCAGAAGGTCCTCCACCTGCGCGACGGTCAGAATGGGTTTGTCATCCGGCCACAGTTTTGGGTGTTTCATGCTTTCCCGCACCAGCCAGTAGCCGATGATGAAGCCCACGATATAGGCCATCGCGTACCAACGCAGGGCGAAATCAAACCCGAAGAGTGAGATGGTGAAAATCTCTGGGCTGAGATCGGGGAAGGGGATGGCGGCCAACATGGTGCCTCTTTGCGGTGATGGGCCGCGTGAAGTCAAGCTTGCCTCGCGCGGTTGTCCTCACCATATAAGGACAGACGCAGATGAAAGGCAGATGACCCATGCAGACCCGCAACAAAGTTCTTGATGACCTTAGCCAGTTGATGACCAACGCGATGGGCGTGGCCCAAGGCGCGCGGGAAGAGGCGGAGACAGCGTTCAAATCGGCTGTGGATCGCTGGCTTGCGGACCGTGATTTCGTGACGCGCGAAGAATTCGACGCGGTGCGCACGATGGCGCAGAAGGCCCGTGAAGAGAACGCGGAGCTGATGGCGCGGATTGAAAAGCTGGAGAAATCCAAAAAGAAGTGACCCACGCGGATGGACTTGCCACCCGGACGATCATGTATCGTTCGGGTGGCAGTCTGATCACGATCCCTGTTCGCAGAACCTCAGGCGATTGCCGAACGGATCGTTCACCTGCATTTGCAGGCCCCACGGCACCTTATCCAGACCGGGCCGGTTAAAGGCGTATTTCTTGTCCGACAGTTCGCGATGAAACGCGCGGATGTTCGTCATGGGGACGAACGCGTTGGATCCCGGGCTGGCATCATTGTGATGCTCTGACAGGTGCAATTGCAGCCCCGCGCGTTCCACCGCCATGTAAAGCGGCAGACCATCCGCGAAGCGGTGTTCAAAGGCCACCGAAAAGCCAAGGAAGCCGCAATAGAATTCCCGCGCTTTGGCTTCATCGAAAAAGCGTATGATCGGGTTGCATCCGGTGAAGGTGATCCCTGTTGGCGCAGTGCCTTCGAGGGTGGCCGTGGCGGTGTTCCAGTCTTTGAAGCCAAGGCTGGACGCGATCAGTTCCAGTGCCTTGGCGTGGGGCACGTCGATATCGTCCGCCGCCAGCGCGGCGCGTAGTTTTTTGGCCATTGATTTGGCCTGATCTGTGCTGAACATCAGTATCTCCGGACC
>JBCCAJ010000140.1:0-6813 GCA_039814845.1 Pseudomonadota bacterium
AGAAACGACAGGGAGCGCCCTCATGGCGACGATCTCCGACCCTCAGGTAGGGACGCAAACAAGTTCGTTTAAGCTCGGTATGCTGCTCAATGACACGCGTTACCGATCGCTGACATTCCAATTCATCGCTCTTGTGGCCATCATCGCCTTCATGGCTTTCGTGGGTGGCAACCTGGTGCGCAACCTGGCAGAGGCCGGTTTGAACATCTCCTACGCCTTCCTCGGGGAACCGGCGGGTTATGACATCAACCAGCGGCCGATTGAGTACACCTCGCAATCGACCCATGGCCGTGCGGCCATTGTGGGCTTGCTGAACACGCTGATCGTGGCGTTTCTGGCCTGTATCACGGCCACCCTGTTCGGTGTGATCGCGGGTGTTCTGCGCCTCTCGAACAACTGGATCGTATCAAAGCTGATGAGCTTTTACGTGGAAATCTTCCGCAACGTGCCGGTACTGATCTGGATCCTGATCATCTTCTCGATCATGATCAACGCCCTGCCTGGGCCGCGCGAATTTCGAGGCGATACGCCCACGGCCTCCATGATGGCCTTTGACACGGTTGCCGTCACAAACCGTGGCGTTTTCGCCCCAGCGCCCCAATTCACCAACAGCTTCGGTGCCTCAGAAGAGGTGCCCGTGGGCAGCAGCGGTCTTGATTGGCTTCTGGTGATCGCGGCGCTTTTGCTGTCGTGGTTCGTGGCGGGTCGCGTAAACACATGGGCCGCCAAAACGCAGGAGGAGACGGGCACCCGTCCAACCACCTGGTACATAAATCTAGCGATATGGGTTGTGCCTGTCGGCGCGGTGCTGGCTTTCCTGGGCCTCACCTGGGAAATCCCCGCGTTGAAAGGCTTCAACTTCCAAGGCGGCATGCAAATCCGAGGCTCTTTGATTGCACTATGGTTTGCACTTGCCATCTACACAGGCGCCTTCATCGCTGAGAACGTCCGTGCCGGCATCATGGCCATCTCCAAAGGCCAGACAGAGGCTGCCGCCTCACTCGGCCTACGCTCCAACCTGATCATGAGCCTCGTGATCCTGCCGCAGGCCCTGCGCGTGATCATCCCGCCGCTGATTTCCCAGTACCTCAACATCACCAAGAACTCCTCACTCGCAATTGCGGTGGGCTACATGGATGTGACGGGCACACTGGGCGGCATTACTTTGCTGCAAACAGGGCGCGCGATTGAAACGATCCTGCTCTTGATGCTCTTCTACCTCACCGTCTCTCTGCTGATTTCTGCCGTGATGAATGTCTTCAACAACCGCATGAAGCTGAAGGAGCGCTGATATGTCTGACACAGAACAGCACCAGATCGACGCCTTCGTTCGCCACGAAACGCTGCCAGAACTTCCACCACCCGCCTCTGAAACGGGTCTGATCAAGTGGATGCGGCAGAACTTGTTCAACGGTTGGTTCAACACGATCATGACGATCCTCGCGATCTACTTCATCGGTCGTTTCGTCATGTTCGCCTTCCCGTGGTTCTACAACGGGGTGTGGGATGCAGGATCCATCCGCGAATGCCGCGATATCCTGACCGCTGCGGGCAAATCGACAGGCGCGTGTTTCGCCGTGTTGGTCGACCGCTGGGATCACCTGCTCTTTGGCTTCAAGTACCCTGCCGATCAGTATTGGAGGCCAACACTGGCCTTCGTACTTCTGCTCGTGGCCGCCGCGCCCGCGCTTTTCTACAAATACATTCCGCGCAAGGGCCTTATCTTCACAGCTCTTTACCCCTTCATCGCCTTCTGGCTGGTCTGGGGCGGGTCGCTGTGGGTTCCCCTGACGATCTTGGCGGCCATTATCGCCACCTTCGCCGTGTTCCGCATGGTGGAGTCGCTGAACCTCAGCGCGCGAACAATCCTTGCGGCCATCGTCGGGATCGCAGCTGCCGCAGGTCTGGCGTATTTGTTGTTCCTCGGCGCTAAAGAGCTTTGGTTCATCTCCAACTCTGTCGGCACCGGGTCTGTGATGACCCTGATCGCAGGGTTAGTGTTCAAAGCTGCCTCCGTCTTCATGTTCATCTTCTTCATTCCGATGGGCATCTTCGTGGGCTATGCGATCTACAATGATGCCGAAGGCGGCGGGTTAGTCACAGTGGTGACCTCGGTCGCGGCCATCTATATCATGCTGGCCTACCTGCTCGGCCCAATTTCTGGTGCGCTCAATTCAATCGTGCCACTAGAATTGCAAGCCGTGCCGTCCCGCGATATGGGCGGCTATATGCTCTGCATGATCTTGGGCACCGTCTGCGTGTCGCTCTCGATACCGCTGGGCATCGTGCTGGCGCTGGGGCGGCAATCCAACATGCCGCTCATCAAGGGCGTCTGCGTGGTCTTCATCGAATTCGTCCGGGGCGTCCCGCTCATCACGCTGCTCTTCGTGGCCAACGTGATGCTGGCCTACTTCATGCCGCCGCAATCGAATTTCGACCTGATCCTGCGGGTGATCATCATGATCACCATGTTCTCCTCGGCCTATATCGCCGAGGTGATCCGGGGTGGCCTCGCCGCCCTGCCAAAGGGTCAGTATGAAGCCGCCGACAGCCTTGGCCTCAACTACACGCAGGCCACGCGCCTCATCATCCTTCCGCAGGCGCTCAAGATCTCCATCCCGGGGATCGTGAACGTGGCTGTGGGCCTCTTCAAGGACACCACGCTGGTGTCGGTGATTTCCATGTTCGACATCGTCGGCATGATCCGTGGCCCCATTCAGCAGTCAACCGACTGGATCAGCATCTATTGGGAGGTCTACCTCTTCGCTGCGATGGTCTTCTTCGTCGTCTGCTACGCCATCTCTCAATACTCACAGTGGTTGGAGCGTGAGCTCGCCACCGACCACCGTTAAGAAAGGATCACACCATGGCTGAAGCTGCACAAATGCAGGTCTCTGACGAGATCGCCATCCAGATCGAAAACATGAACAAGTGGTACGGCACGTTCCACGTTCTGCGTGACATCGATCTCACCGTCTATCGCGGCGAACGGATCGTGATTGCGGGGCCGTCCGGTTCTGGTAAGTCGACGTTGATCCGCTGCATCAACGCATTGGAAGAGCACCAGCAAGGCAAGATCGTCGTCGACGGCACGCATCTGAGTTCCGACATCAAGAACATTGACACGATCCGGTCCGAGGTCGGCATGTGCTTCCAGCACTTCAACCTCTTCCCGCATCTGACGATCCTTGAGAACTGCACCCTCGCCCCGATCTGGGTCCGTAAGACACCGAAGAAAGAGGCCGAGGAAACCGCGATGCACTTCCTTGAAAAAGTGAAGATCCCCGATCAGGCGGGCAAGTATCCCGGTCAGCTTTCGGGCGGTCAGCAACAGCGTGTGGCCATCGCCCGCTCGCTCTGCATGCGCCCGCGCATCATGCTCTTTGATGAACCCACCTCCGCCCTGGATCCGGAAATGATCAAGGAAGTCCTCGACACAATGGTAGAGCTTGCCGAAGAAGGCATGACCATGCTCTGCGTGACCCACGAAATGGGCTTCGCCCGCCAGGTCGCCAACCGCGTGATCTTCATGGACCAAGGCCAGATCGTGGAACAGAACGAACCCGAAGAGTTCTTCAACAACCCGAAATCCGAGCGGACAAAGCTGTTCCTGAGCCAGATCCTCGGCCACTAACAGAACCGCTTTTATTCAAAAACGCCCCGGGTCCACCCCGGGGCGTTTTCCATTTCGACCCCCGCTTTAAGGACCAACAGAGCCGCGCACCGACCGGCCGCGGATTGGCGACCCGCCCGTTGTTCAACGCACTTTATCGCGCAACGTCATTGCTAAATCAGAGCCGCACCCAGCCTCACCAAGTCGCCAGTCCCGGGGGGCGGCCTGGCGATGCGCGGCGGCCTACGGCCTTGACACCGCGCAGGTCACGCGTCCGGAAGTTCGAAGCAACTCCGTTACGTTGCATCTGACTACAAGAGAAATCACTTTCAGCTTTGCGGACAAAGTTACACTTTGTTTTCCTGTTTGCATTGCTCGTTTCATTGCATTGCCCACTGGGAGGAACCACCGCGTTGTCGATTGTTAGGTGTCGGGGTGGGGTTTTCTGGAGCCGCAAAACTGAATAGCTTGGAGTTATGTACTTCCAACTTTCATCTTTTTTGGCATCAATACTGCAGCGGTCGAAAGCTGGATATCTTTGGATCATTGCTGGATATCCAAGGCTTTTGATTGCGGTGTTTGCTTTGCTCTTTGTCACGGCGCTAGGGACGATCGTCATTAGTAATTTAGGAGGCGGCATTTGGTACAGAATCGGAGTTTTTGGCTTTGGTTCATTGGTGACAATGCACTTCGCATTGAAACTTCCGAAGTTCTTTGAGGCCGATGAAAAATGAAGTAATGGCTGCCATCCGCAGGAGCCGCAGCATCCGTCACTTAATGCTAAAGCCGTCATTTGCTTATTACTGTGCATACACTCCACTACCCACAATCCTTGACACAAGCCCCCAACCCTATATGTGAGCGGTATCGCTGTGCTGCCGCGTGAGCATGCCGCGCCGTTTGAAAACCAACCGGGCGCAACAGCGACATCCCAGTTCCCATCACGCAGGGTTCTTACGGCGGGCTTCCCGTGGAATGCGTCCATGGGGCTTGGTGCCTGTCGAAACCCCCGTGTGTGCGGCCTGTGTGCGGCACACTGAAAGGACATATATTGTCAAAGTTTCAACAGCTTGGCCTGTCGCCAAAGCTATCGAAGCGCCTGGATCAATCCGGCTTCACCACCCCAACCCCCATCCAAGGCAAAGCGATCCCGCTGGCCCTCGAAGGCCATGATATCATGGGGCTCGCCCAAACCGGCACGGGCAAAACGCTCGCTTTCGGGTTGCCGATGATCGACACGCTGATGGCCAAACCCAAAAAACCTGCGCCCAAGACGGCGAAGGCCCTGATCCTCGCGCCGACGCGCGAACTGGTTAACCAGATCTCCGATAACTTGCTGGCGCTTACCAAACCGACGCCTCTGACCCTGACCACAGTGGTCGGTGGGCAATCCATAGGCCGCCAGATCGGCGCGCTGGAACGCGGTACCGATATTCTTGTCGCCACCCCCGGACGCTTGATTGACCACATGAACCGCGGCTCCGTCGATCTGTCTACCGTGCGTCACCTCGTGCTGGATGAGGCCGATCAGATGCTCGATATGGGCTTCATCCACGACCTGCGCAAAATCGCCCCCCGTCTTGGCACCCCGCGTCAGACGATGCTGTTTTCCGCAACCATGCCCAAACAGATGGAGGAGCTGAGCCGCAGCTACCTCACCAACCCCCAACGGGTTGAGGTCGCCCCCCCGGGCAAAGCCGCCAACAAGATCGAACAATCCGTTCTTTTCATGGAAAAGGCCGAAAAACCGTCCAAGCTCCGTGAAGTTCTGTCGGCAGATCTCGATGCGCTTACCCTTGTGTTTTCCCGCACGAAACATGGCGCGGAACGCATGAAGAAAAAGCTGGTTGCCGATGGATACAACGCCGTGTCCATCCATGGCGATAAAACCCAAGGGCAGCGGGACAAAGCGCTCAAGGCTTTTCGTGCGGGCAAGGCAAAGATCCTTGTGGCCACTGATGTAGCGGCTCGTGGTATCGACATTCCTGACGTTGCTTACGTGATCAACTACGATCTGCCCAATGTGCCGGAATCTTATGTGCACAGGATCGGCCGTACCGCGCGTGCCGGGCGCGAGGGAACCGCCGTTTCGTTTTGTTCTCCCGATGAGAGAGGTCAGCTGCGCGATATCGAAAAACTGATCGGTCGTCGGTTTGGTGCGAGTGACGGGGAAGAAGAGGTTGATCCAGCGAAGTTGGACAAACCCGAGAACACATCCCGTAACGGCAAACCCTCACGTCGTCGGCGTCGCCGCCCCAGAAATCGCAGCGGCAACCCCAAAGGAAAGAAAACCAATTCAGTGTCCGGCTTTAAGCAAGCGGGCTAACAGTGCGCCTTTAACTAAGAAACCCCGGCTCTCCCGCTGGGTTTTTTTCTTTGCCTCACGCCACGATCATATCCCACGCCGCCCGCGCGCGTTCGTTGAACACGTTCAGGTGGCCCAACCGCTCTAACCCCGCATCGCTGGGGAAGACCGTCATCTGCGTCTTCGCGGCCCCACGATAACACTGCATCAGTTTCCAAATCGTCTTTGGCGGCGTCAGATCGTCATCCCCGATCGCCACAAACTTCACCGGAGCAGTCACCCCGATCCAATCGGGAAAGGGCAGCGCACCTCCGAAATCAGGCGTGAAAAATTCTCGCCGCGTACACCATTGCCGCCATTGCCAGTAAACACCCGCAGGTATATCCGATCCGACCCGTAACGTCTTGCCGGGCATGTAACCCATGATCCGCGTAATCAATGGTACCGGACCGAACCAGAAAATCCGCGCCAGTGCCTGATAGGGCCAAGGATGGTCGCGCACATGGACAATGCCGCTGGCCACCGCGATCACCCGATCAATGCTATCCAGACGCTGCTGAAACGGCAGGCACATCCCGCCCAGTGAATGACCAATCACCCAAAGCGGGGTCATCGGAAACAGGTCTGCGATGAAATCGCGCGCGGCCTGCTGATCATGTACGCCCCAGTCCGCCATGGTCGCCTCTGACGCGCTTGGATGGCGATGCGCCGATGCCCCGAAATCCCGATAGTCATAGACAAGACAGGCAATGTCCTTTTCTTGGGCAAGCCAGCGGGCAAAGGCCGTGTAGAACCTGGCGGGGACGCCAGTTGCCCCATTCAGAACGGCCACGGCGCGGGGTGCCCCACCCGGGCGAAAAAGCCGTCCCCTAAGCTTATGTTCCCCCGAGTAGAA
>JBCCAJ010000176.1:0-5924 GCA_039814845.1 Pseudomonadota bacterium
ACCTTCGACGAAGGCTTCGCGCAGACACTGGGCATTCCCACGGGCGCGCTTGGCCTCGGGTTGGTCATCGTCTCCGCCATCGCGGCGGTCGCAGCTTTTGATGCGGTGGGATCAATCATCGTGATCGCCATGTTCATCTGCCCCCCGGCGGCAGCACGCATGATGACCAACGGACTGGAGGCCCAAGTGGCATGGTCGGTCCTCTTCGCCACCCTCTCAGCCGTGCTGGGGTATGTGCTGGCTGGCTACGGCCCGCTCTGGATCGGTTTGGACAATGCGGTGAGCGCGGCAGGCATGATCGCGACCGTATCCGGGGTGATCTTAGCGCTGGCGGCCGTGTTCGGCCCCTGCCGCCTGCGCGGTGGTGCCAATACGTAATGAGCCGCGCGCCTAAGTCACTCTAAACTCTGTCACAGAAACCCCCTGCGCCTGCAACGCCTCCACATAGGATGCAGACCCAATCGACACCACCTCTTGACCCAACCAATACACCTTCGCCGCCGCCAACTCCGCCCCGATCAAATGCCCAGTCACAGCCGCGAAATCGCCCAGCAGTGACGCCGATTGCAACTGTGCCGCCAACCGTTCAGGCCGCGACATTGTATCTGATACCGCCTCCAAGTCCGGCCTCTCCGCCCCCATCAGATCCGCCCGCAGCTTCGGCGTCAGAAACCCCATCATAGAGATCCCTTCGCCCGCACTGATGTGCAGCCAGTGATGCACGCTCTCATCGCCTAAAATCACCACCCCATCCCAGTTGGGATGAGCGCGCACAAAAGGGATCACCCGCGCCCGATGCCCCGACGGCAAGCACGCGGGCGGGGTTTTCTGCACCAAATCCGTCAACGCTCCCGAAGGGCGCACCGGCGCGGGCAAACATTCCGCCGTCACGGGCCGCGCTGGCTCATCTGCATGATCAACCCGCTCACATCATAGCCCGCCTTGGCCGCGCATTCGATGATCTCCGCATCATTCATCCGCCCGTGCTGCGTGAACGCCCAGAGCATCGTGCACCGCGTCCCGGACCGGCAATAGGCCAACATCGGGCGCGGCATCTGGCGCAACGCGGCGTCAAACTCCGCCAGTTCATTGGGGCCCATCGCGCCCCCCACGACGGGGATCCAAGCAACCTCCAACCCCTCTTGACGCGCCGCCTCGGCAATCGCCTCATGGTCGGTCTGACCGGGGTCTTCCCCATCCGGCCTGTTGCACATAATCGATTTGAACCCCGCGCCTGCAATTTCTCGCATATGCCCCACATCCACCTGCGGCGAGACGGAGTAGTCATCAGTGATTTTGCGGATTTCCATGGACCTCGTCCTTTCGTGCCGTGTCGTGTTGATTAAGCCCCATTCCGGGCGCCAGTTCAATCAGACCCGCGCGACGTTGACAATCACGGCGCGGTCCTTTCCTGATGCCTGTGATGGATCACAAAGAGATGACAGCCATGTGGGAATTCTGGATCGACCGGGGCGGCACCTTCACCGATATCGTGGCCATGGCTCCGGACGGTATGGTCCACACCCACAAACTGCTCTCTGAGAACCCCGACCGGTACAAGGACGCCGCTGTGCAAGGCATAAGGGAGGTGATGGGCGTCACAGGCAATTTCCCCGCCGCATCCATCCGCGCCGTCAAAATGGGCACGACCGTGGCCACCAACGCGCTCTTGGAACGCAAGGGCGAACGGGTGGCCCTGGTCATCACGGCAGGCTTTCGCGACCTGCTCAAGATCGGCTACCAGACCCGACCCCGGCTTTTCGATCTGGAAATCAAGCGCCCCGATCTTCTCTATGAACGCGTGTTGGAGATGGAAGAACGGCTCGACGCGGACGGCGGCGTGCTAACCCCCCTAGATGAGGCCGCCATCCGCACCGGGCTGCAAGCGATCCATGACGATGGCATCCACGCCGTGGCCATCGCCGGTCTGCACGCCTATCTTAACCCCGCCCACGAGGACCGCGTCGCCGGGATCGCCCGCGAAATCGGCTTCACTCAGGTCTCTACGTCCTCTTCCGTGTCCCGCCTCGCCAAACTGGTGGGGCGCGGGGATACCACCGTGGTCGATGCCTATCTGTCCCCCATCCTGCGCCGCTATGTGGAACAGGTGGCCGGTGCGCTTGATCTTGGGCGGGCCTGCGAACAACTGCTCTTCATGCAATCCAACGGCGGCCTGACCGAGGCCACCGCCTTCCAAGGCAAAGACGCGATCCTCTCGGGCCCGGCGGGCGGCATCGTCGGCATGGCCGCGACGGGCGAAGAGGCCGGGTTCGACAAGCTCATCGGCTTCGACATGGGCGGGACATCAACGGATGTCAGCCACTACGCCGGCGAATACGAACGCAGCTTTGAAACCGAGGTGGCGGGCGTGCGGATGCGCGCGCCGATGATGGATATCCACACCGTGGCGGCGGGCGGCGGTTCCATCTGCAAATTCGAAGACGGACGGTTCCAAGTGGGCCCCGAAAGTGCGGGCGCCGATCCCGGCCCGGCCTGCTACCGCCGTGGCGGACCGCTGGCCGTGACCGATTGCAACGTTATGTTGGGCAAACTCAATCCCGATCATTTCCCGCCCGTGTTCGGCCCGAACGGCGATGAACCGCTCGACGCCGCTGTTGTCCGTACCAAGTTTACCGCCTTAAGCGAGACTGTCGCGGACGCGACGGACGAGCCGCCCCGCTCCCCCGAGGATATGGCCGAAGGATTCCTGCGCATCGCCGTCGACAACATGGCCAACGCGATCAAGAAAATCTCTGTCCAGCGCGGCCATGACGTGACGCGCTACACCCTGCAATGCTTTGGCGGCGCGGGTGGGCAACACGCCTGCCTCGTGGCCGACGCCCTGGGGATGACGCGCGTTTTGGTGCATCCTTACGCAGGCGTTCTGTCCGCCTACGGTATGGGGCTCGCCTCCATCTCCGCCATGCGCGAGGCGCAGTTCGATGCGCCCTTGTCCGATCTTGCCTCTGCCCGGTCGCGCCTTATCGACTTGGCAGAGAACGCCCGTGCAGAGGTCGAAGCGCAGGGAGGCCAAGACGTGCAAGAAACCCTCAACCTCCATTTGCGCTATGACGGCTCTCAACAAACCCTCAAAACCACGGCCACGTCCATCGAAGCCGCGACCGAAGACTTCGAGGCCCGCCACCGTGCCCGCTTCGGCTTTACCTCACCCGACCGCGACATCCTGATCGACATGCTCAGCGTCGAGGTGGCAGGCGCCAGCGGGGTCGAGGCCCGCGCCCAGATGACCACCGGCGATGGCGCACCCAAAGCCCAAATCCCACTTTACACCGACGGCGCTTGGCGCGACGCGCCACTCTATGACCGCGCCACGCTGGACCCCGCGACGCCCGTCAAAGGCCCCGCCATCATCACCGAACCCACCGGCACCAATATGATTGAGCCCGGCTGGGCCGCGCGGGTGGACACCCATGGCAACCTGATCATCGACCGCATTGAGGCCGCCCCGCGCGCCTCTGCGGCTGGCACCAAGGCCGATCCCGTGTTGCTGGAGGTGTTCAACAACCTCTTCATGTCTGTCGCGGACCAAATGGGGCTGACGCTTGAAAACACATCCCATTCCGTGAACATCAAAGAGCGCCTCGATTTTTCCTGCGCGATCTTTCACGAACTGGGCGATCTGGTCGCCAATGCGCCGCATGTGCCCGTGCATCTGGGATCGATGTCCGACAGCATCAAAACCGTCATGGGTCTCAACCCCGACGTGGCCGAGGGCGACGCCTTCGTTTTGAATTCCCCCTATAATGGCGGAACGCATTTGCCCGATGTCACCGTGGTCACACCCGTCTTTGTCAAAGGCCGCGCCGCCTTCTGGCTTGGCTCCCGCGGCCACCACGCCGATATCGGCGGGCGCACCCCGGGCTCTGCCCCGCCCGACAGCGCCCATATCGAGGAAGAGGGCGTGCTGATCGACAACGTGAAACTGGTCGAAGGCGGCGTTCTGCGGGAAGAGGCCGCGCGCGCATTGCTCGCCTCAGGCCGCTACCCCTGCCGCAACATCGACCACAACATGGCCGACCTGAAAGCCCAGATCGCCGCCAATGAGACCGGTCGGCAAGAGCTTCTGAAGGTCGTGGAGAACTTCGGAGCGGACGTGGTGCAGGCCTATATGGGCCATGTTCAGGACAATGCCGAAGAAAGCGTCCGCCGCGTGATCGACCGGCTGCACGACGGGCGGTTCAGCTACCCCATGGACAGCGGGCTACAGATCGAAGTGGCCGTCAGCGTGGACCGCGCAGCCCGGACAGCGACCGTAGATTTCACCGGCACCTCGCCGCAGCATTCCGGCAATTACAACGCCCCCAAATCCATCGCCAGCGCAGTGGTGCTTTACGTTTTTCGCACCATGGTCGGCTCAGATATTCCGCTGAACCAAGGCTGCCTCAAACCCCTTGAGATCATTATCCCCGAAGGCTCCATGCTCAACCCCGCCTACCCGGCCGCCGTGATTTCCGGCAACACGGAGGTGAGCCAGGCCGCCTGTAACGCGCTCTATGGCGCTTTGGGCGTGATCGCGGGAAGCCAGGCCACGATGAACAATTTTGTCTGGGGCAATGACACATTCCAGAACTACGAAACCATCGCCGGCGGCACCGGCGCGGGCCCGGGGTTTCAAGGCTGCGACGCGGTGCAAAGCCACATGACCAACACCCGCATGACCGATCCCGAAATCCTCGAAAAACGCTTCCCCGTGCGGCTGGAAACCTTCTCTATCCGCGACGGATCAGGGGGCGCGGGCAAATGGCGGGGCGGGCACGGCCTGACCCGGCGGTTGCGCTTTCTTGATCCCGTCACCGTCACGGTGCTGACCGGCCACCGCATCATCCCACCTTTTGGGGGTGATGGCGGCGCACCCGGCCAGGTGGGGCGCAACTGGGCGGAATTGCCCGATGGAACGCAGCGCGAGATGGCGAGCAACGATGAAATTGACCTGCCCATCGGTGCCGTCTTTGGCATGGACACGCCGGGCGGGGGGGGCTGGTCAAAACCCTAAGGCGCTGAACCGCGACACAAACAGCCCCCTTCTGCGCGGAAAACGCGATACAATCGGCTATTTATATCCCTTTAGTTGATTCGTTTTGCGGCATATTGGAATGGAAAAGAACAAGATATTTGTCTGCTACCGCCGGGAAGATGCAGCCTGGACGCGCTCGATCTATGAGAAACTGGAACGCGAATTTGGCGAAAACAGTGTCTTCATGGATGTCGAGGCAATCGCCGCGGGCCGCAATTTCGAAGAGGTGATCCTCGCGAGCCTGCGAGAGTGTTTCGCCGCCGTGGTCGTGATCGGCCCCACCTGGCTTGACCCCGCAGAGGGCGAAGAGGATTCTCGACTGCACGATGTAAACGACTACGTGCACCTGGAGATTTTCACCTGCCTCGCCGCGGGCATCCGCATCATTCCTGTTCTGGTCTCAGGCGCTAAAATGCCCAAGCCGGATCTGCTGCCCCGAAACCTGCGCACATTGACAAAGATCAATGCCCGGACGATCCCGACCGACGACTTGTTCGATCACGCCACGTCCCTTTTGGCCGGGTCCCTGCGCGAGGCCCATGCGGAAACGCGGCCCCAGGAAACCGTGGTGGTTACGCCAGAGGTGCCGCCCGACCGATCACGTCGTTGGCGGACTGCCAGTCTAGTTTTGGCGGCTGCGTTGATGGTTGTTACAGGCGCTTCGGGTTACTACGCTCTCACGCAAACCAACCAGACCGGAAACACGGTTTTACGATACAGGCAAGAAATCAACCAGTTGACCGCCAAGCTTGAGGTATCCGAAGCGACGGCGGCCCAATTGAAGCGTGAAATTGAAACGCTCGCGGCACAAAGAGATGGCGCACAGCCCCAGATCACGGAACTGCGCACGGCACTCACCGAAAAAGAGAAAGAGATTGACCGTCTGGGC